>NZ_JBPKJP010000040.1:0-34826 GCF_051217035.1 Lysobacter sp. 1R34A | reverse complement strand
CCGGATCGGCCGCGCGGCGCCGGCCGGACTGCGCCGCGCGCGCGGCATCGGCGACAATGGCGCCCCTTGCCCGCCACCGCCCCCGCCATGTCCGCCACCTCCCCCGTGCCCAGCTCCATCTCCCTGACCCGCTACCTGATCGAAGAACAACGCGCCGGGCGGATCAACCCCGACCTGCGCCTGCTGATCGAAGTCGTCGCCCGCGCCTGCAAGACCATCTCGATCGCGGTCGGCAAGGGTGCGCTCGGCGGCGTGCTCGGCGAAGCCGGCAACCCCGGCGAGGCCAGCATGAACATCCAGGGCGAAGCGCAGAAGAAGCTCGACGTGCTCAGCAACGAGATCCTGCTCGAAGCCAACGCCTGGGGCGGCCACCTCGCCGGCCTGGCCTCGGAGGAGATGGACACCTCGCACCCGATCCCGGACGTCTACCCGCGCGGCAACTACCTGCTGCTGTTCGATCCCCTCGACGGCTCGTCCAACATCGACGTCAACATTTCGGTCGGCACGATCTTCTCGGTGCTGCGCTGCCCGGACGGGGTGACCCAGGCGGCCGACAAGGACTTCCTCCAGCCCGGCACCGAACAGGTCTGCGCCGGTTACACGACCTACGGCCCGAGCACGATGCTGGTGCTGACCATCGGCAACGGCACCCACGCCTTCACCCTCGACCGCGAAGTCGGCAGCTTCGTGATGACCACGCGCAACATGACCATTCCCGAGGAAACCAAGGAGTTCGCGGTCAACATGTCGAACCAGCGCCACTGGCAGCCGCCGATGCAGGCCTACGTGGCCGATCTGCTGGCCGGCAAGGAAGGCCCCCGCGGCAAGGACTTCAACATGCGCTGGGTCGCCTCGATGGTCGCCGACGTGCACCGCATCCTGACCCGCGGCGGCATCTTCAGTTATCCGCTCGACGCCAAGTGCGCCGACAAGGGCGGCAAGCTGCGCCTGATGTACGAGGCCAACCCGATGAGCTTCCTGGTCGAACAGGCCGGCGGCGCCGCCAGCACCGGCCGCCAGCGCATGCTCGAAGTGCAACCGACCGGCCTGCACATGCGCGTACCGGTGTTCCTCGGCAGCAAGGCCGAAGTCGAGACCGCGGTGCGCTATCACCGCGAGCACGACGCTGAACAAGCCTGAGCCAGGGCTTGAGGTTCACAGCTGAACAGGCGCGCCTGCCGGCTTCGGCAGGTGTCGCCGCAACGACCGTTCGCCGGGGGGACGTCTGCCGTCCCCCGCCCGCGCGTCGTCGATGAACCCCGTGGACGAATCGATCGCGGCGATGTCTAAACGCGCATCGCCGCCGATAGCGGTCGCCCGATGACCGGCTTTGCTTCGAGTGTGCGTTGGTAGTAACACTTGCAGTGTGTCGGCGCCTTGCGCCCACGGGGAACAGCGATGTCGAACAGTACTCGGCGCGACGTGGGAGGTCGCTACGCGGCCAGCGGCGTGGCCTCGCGCAAACTCGCCGCGGCGCGCGACTTCGCCGGCCGCGAGCTGCTCTACCTGAGTCCCGGCGGCGCCGGGCGCATGCACGCCCTGGCCGCGCTGCAGACCCTGGGCTGGACCCTGCGCCGCGCGGTCGACGCGCGCGGCGCGATGCGCATGCTGTACGCCGATCTGCGTCTGCCGCATGCGGTATTGATCGACCTGCGCGAAGGCTTCGACGCGCGCGACCTCGACGAACTCGGTCCGGCCTTGAGCGCGCACAACGCCGGCTGGATCGCCGGCATCGCCACCGACCAGGTGGAAGACCCGGTCGTGCGCCGGCTGATCCGCGACTACTGTTACGACTACGTCACCCTGCCCTGCCCGGAAACCGTGCTGCATACGGTGATCGGCCACGCCTACGGCATGGCCGCGCTGGCCTGCGGCCACAGCGACGATGCCGGCTCGGGCTACGTCGACGGCCTGATCGGCGACAGCGAACCCATGCGCACCCTGGGCCGGATCCTGAAGAAGGCCGCCTCGACCGATGCGCCGGCTTTCATCTCCGGCGAGACCGGCACCGGCAAGGAACTCGCGGCCATGGCGATCCATCGCCATTCGCGCCGCCAGCGCAGTCCGTTCGTGGCGATCAATTGCGGCGGGATTCCGCACGACCTGGTCGAGTCGGAGCTGTTCGGCTACGGACGCGGCGCCCTCGCCGGCGCGCAGCAGCGCAAGCCCGGCCGCATCGAGATGGCCGACGGCGGCACCGTGTTCCTCGACGAAATCGGCGAACTGCCGCTGGAAAGCCAAACCTCGCTGCTGCGCTTCCTCGAACAGGGCAGCATCGACCGTCCCGGCGGCCAGGACCCGGTCAAGATCGACGTGCGCATCGTCTCGGCGACCCACCACGACCTCGAGCTCGCGGTCGCCGAAGGCCGTTTCCGCAGCGACCTCTATCACCGCCTGTGCGTGCTGCGCCTGCAGCTGCCGCCACTGCGCGAGCGCGGCGGCGACATCGACCTGCTCGCCGACTACGCGCTGCAACGGTATGCGCAGGAAAACACCCGCGGCCTGAAAGGTTTTTCGCCGTGCGCGCGCCATGCGATGCACCGCCACGCCTGGCCCGGCAATGTGCGCGAGCTGATCAACCGCGTGCGCCAGGCGGTGGTGATGGCCGAAGGCCGCTACCTCACCGCCGCCGACCTGCGCATCGGCCCGGTCGGCGACGGCCCGCCGATGACCCTGGAAGAAGCGCGCGACGCCGCGACCCGCGAAGCGATCGAACGCGCGCTGCACCGCAACCGCCGCCGCCTCGGCGAGTCGGCGCGCGAGCTCGGCGTGTCGCGGGTGACGCTGTATCGGCTGATGCAGAAACTCGGCATGCGCAGCAGCGAAGACGACGTCTCCGAGGAAGCGCAAACCGCCTGAGCCGAGCTGCGCATGGCCGCAACGCATCCGCCCGCCGGCGCCGGCGCATCGGGCGTCGAGGCCGCCGCCCGCGCGCTAGCGCTTGGTTTCGGCCACCGAATGGCGCGGCAGGTCGATGGTGAACACGCAGCCCGAACCGGGGAGGTTGCGGACGCTCAGATCGCCCTTGTTGGCCAGGATGCTGCGGCGGGCGATCGACAAGCCCAGACCCAACCCGCTGGTGTCCGCGCCGGCCTGGGAGAACGGCTGGAACAAGGCTTCCGCATCGCCCGGCGGCAGGCCCCCGCAACGATCCTCGACATCGATCAGGATGCGATCGGCCGCCGCATAGGCGTTGAGGACGATCTCGCTGCCGGGATGGGAGAACTTGAACGCGTTCTGCAGCAGATTGCCCACCGCCGACAGCAGCAGATCGCGGTCGGCATCGACCGCCAGCACCGGGTCGACGTTCGAAACGGCCAGGCTGCAGTGCCTCACCTGCGCTTCGAGCGAGGCCGACAATTTGATCTCGGCGATGAAATCCGACAGCGAGAACAGATGCTGATGCACCGGCATCCCCGCGGTCATGCGCACCTCGGCCAGCGAGCGGTCGATCAGGTTGCCCAGGCTGACCAGGGCGCGGTCGAGCACGCCGCCGGTGGCGCCGCCCAAGCCGACGTTGCCTTCCTTGATGATCGACAGCGCCAGCGTCGCGGTGCACAGGTGGTTGCGAAGCTCGTGAGCGAAGAAGCCCAGCTTTTCGTTCAGGGCGTCGACCTGCTGGCCGGCGAGGGCGAAGTCGTGTTGATAGCCGAACTCGGTCACCGCGTTGGCGATCGCATTGTCGAGGCAGCGATTGAGCGTCCTGAACTCATCGATGTCGATTTGCACGCCGCGTTCCACCGCCAGGTCGGTGATGGCCTGGCACAGGTCGCCGTAGTCGTGGACGACCTCATCGATGCTGAAACCGTGGGCCAGCAACTCCTTGCCGTGCAGCGCCGCGGTTTCGCCGATCTCCGACAAAGCGGGCTGGCCTCCGCCGGTGGGGCCCGACACCTTGCGGCTGCGCGCGGGCTCGGAAGTCTGTTCGACCTGCAGGGTCTTGATCAGCTGTTCCAGGAACACGGTGATGCCGTGTTCCAGCTCCGCTTCCGGCACGCCCGGCGGCGCGCGCCGGGCCACCTTGACCCGGCACCGGGCTATGAGCTCGGCGCGGTTCGATGTGAGGAACTCATGCATCATCCCGACACGATACGCGGCCCTCGTGCGGTCCGTTGGGGTGGCGGCCGGCCCGCGGGCGGTCGCAATCGCCCGCAGCCTCGGTTAGGCCGGCGTATCGCCCAGTCGCGCCCTGCGACTATATTTGCCGCTCATCGCGCATCAATAAAAATATTCTTAAAAATCAATCGACTACACCCGGCTCAGGGGCGGCGGCACCCGCCCCGGTCGCGGCCTCGTACGCCCGTCGCGCCGACGGCGACGGCCCGACCGTGTCGATTCGCCGTCTCGCCGTTCGTCGGATGGATACCACCCCAAGCGACGGAGCATCGGTATGAGGATCTATTGGATCAGGGCCCAGGCGCCACGGCGGGTCCTGGCGCTGGTCAAGCATCTCGGCATCGACGCCGAATTGATCGAAAAAGACCTGATGGCCGGCGAACTCAAGGCCGCCGACTACGCCGCGCTCAATCCCAACTGCAAGGCGCCGACCCTGGTCGACGGCGAACGGGTGCTGTGGGAGTCCTCGGCGATCATGGCCTACCTGTGCATCAAGCAGGGCTCGGACATGTGGCCGGCGCACCGCCCCGACGAACAGGTCGAGGTGTTGCGCTGGCTGTCCTGGAACGACTGCCACTGGGCCGAGGCGGTGTCGCCGTTCTATTTCGAACACGTGGTCAAGAGCACCTTCGGCTTCGGCCCGCCGGACACCGAGTCGTTGCAGGGCGAGGTCGCGCGCCTGGCGAAATTCGCCCGCGTGCTCGACGCGCACCTGGCCGATCGCCGCTACATCGCCTGCGGCCGGCTGACCATCGCCGACTTCCAGCTCGCCTCGATGGCGGCTTATTGGCGCGAGTCGCAGATGCCGTTCGAGCCCTATGCCCACATCCGGCGCTGGCTCGACGAGCTGATGCGCCTGCCGGCCTGGGCCGATCCCTGGCCAAGCGAACACCCACCGCTGGCGGCGGTGGCGGCAGGCTGAAAGCAGTGCCCGATCGACGCTGGCTGCGCGGTCGGGCGTCTTCGAGAAAATCGGGACGAAGGCCTCCCACCTCCGCCGCGACGCGAGCGCCGTCGAACCCACGGCACCGGAACTGGGCGTCGAGATGGAACTCGACGACGCCGCGTACATACGGAGCTGCGCGAGAGTCGTGCAACCCCGATAACTTATTGATTTAGCTAATTATTTTCCGTTCCGTTGCCGTTGCACCGAGGCGATCCGGCGAAAGCGTTGCGCCTGGGTTGCCGCGTCGACCGAACCGGTCGACGCGCGCATTGCGATAAACCATGTGCGGCCTGATCCGGCGGCGGCGGGCTCTCGACGAAACCGTGTATACAAGCACATCGGCGCCGTCGCCTTTTTGCAACGCGCCTCGCGTGCGAGGATGACCGCCTTCCCGCGCCTGCCTTTCCGCCATGTCACCGACGATCGACGCCCCGGACGATTTCATCGAGGTCTATCCCGGGGCCCTGACGCGCGAGCAATGCGCGGACCTGCTGCGCCGCTTCGACGCCAGCCGCGACAGCGAGCCGGGCCGGGTCGGCGGCGGCGTGTTGCCGGACCTCAAGGACAGCCGCGACCTGACCATCACCGGGCGCGAAGGCTGGAAGGACGTCGAGATCGCCCTGAACCTGGCGGTATTCCGCGGCCTGCTGAGCTACTTGCGCCGTTACCCGCACACGATGATCGCGCCGCTGATGCTGGAAGCGCCCTCGGCCGACGGCAAGCGCCACCGCCTCACCCCCGAGCGCATGGCCGAGATGGACGACCACGCGCTCGCGCCGATCGCCCAGACCGTGTTCCGCCCGGGCTCGATCAACCTGCAGCGCTACACCGCCGATCGCGGCGGTTACCCGTACTGGCATTGCGAGCTGTATCCGCGCGACCCGGGCGGCGAAACCCTGCACCGCCACGTGCTGTGGACGATCTATCTCAACGACGGCTTCGAGGAAGGCGAGACCGAGTTCCTGTATCAACGCCGCAAGATCGTGCCGCGTGCCGGCGACCTGCTGATCGCGCCGGCCGCGTTCACCCACACCCATCGCGGCAACCGGCCCAAGGGCGGCGACAAGTACATCGCGACCAGCTGGATCCTGTTCCAGCGCGCCGAGCAGTTGTTCGGCGGGCGCTGAGCACGCGAGGCGAGGCAGGTGCGTAGCCGGTTCCCTGCGCGACCACGACGCGGGCCTGGGTCGAACGCAGGCGCCCGCCCCCCTTCGTCAAAGGGCGCGAATGATGCGGCACGCTTGGTCCAGGTTCGAAGCCCTTCGCTGTTCCCCCTCCGAGAGGGGGCCGGGGATGTGTTGTCGGCTGCCAACGGCCAGCCGCCGAATCTCAGGGATTGCGCGGGTGGTTCAGCACCAGCCAGTACAAGCCGACCTGCTTGACCGCCCAGACGAACTGCTCGAAATCCACCGGCTTCTGGATGTAGCTGTTGACCCCGAGCGCGTAGCTCGCCTCGACGTCGAAGGGCTCGGTGCTGGTGGTCAACACCACCACCGGCAGGGTGCGGGTGGGCTCGTGGGCGCGGATCGCCTGCAGCACTTCGCGGCCGTCGACCTTCGGCAGGTTCAGGTCGAGCAGTACGATCGACGGCAGATCGTTGGGGTCGCGATCGGAGTAGCGGCCGCGGGCGAACAGGTAGTCCAGCGCCTCGGCGCCGTCGCCCATCACCACCAGCCTGTTGGCGATCTTGGCCTCGTCGAAGGCGAGCCGGGTCAGCTCGACGTCGTCGGGATTGTCCTCGACCAGCAGGATTTCTTTATGCATCTGGGTTTTCCTCGCCCGCCGCAGCGACGGGCAACTCCACTATGAAAGTACTGCCCGCCCCGGGCTGCGAATGCGCGCGCAGCTCGCCGCGGTGGCGCTCGGCCACGCGGCGCGCGATCGCCAGGCCCAGGCCGTGACCGCCGCCCTGGTCCGGCCCGTGCAGGCGCTGGAAGGGCTCGAACAGTTTGTGAGCATATCGCATGTCGAAACCGGCGCCGTGGTCGCGGATGCTCAGCTGCAGGCGGCCCGCGACGGTTTCGCCGCCGACCTCGATGCGCACCGGCTCGACCTGGCCTTCGCGTTCGCAGGAGAACTTCCAGGCGTTGTGCATCAGCTGGTTCAGCATCAACTTGAGCAGGCGCTCGTCGCCTTCGACCTGCAGGCCGGGCTGGACGGTGATTTCGCCGCGATGGCGCGGATCGGCATCCTGCAGCTCGGCGCCGACCCAGTCGGCGAGCAGGCTCAGGTCGACCGGCGCCACCCGCATCTCGGCGCGGGTCACGTGCGACAACTCGGTCAGCGCGGCGAGCAAGCCGGTCATGCGCGAGGCCGCGGCGCGGATGCGCCCCAGGTAATCGCGGTCGGTCTCGTTCAAGCGCTCGATCGCGCGTTCGCTGAGCAGAGCCGAGAAACTTTCGATCGAGCGCAGCGGCGCGCGCAGGTCGTGGGCGACCGCGTCGGCGAACAGCTGCAGCTGCCGGTTGGAGGCATCGAGCGCGGCGCCGCGTTCTTCGATGCGCGCGCTCAGGGCGATGCCGGCTTCGCGCTCGCCCCGGATGTCGCGCATGTGCGAGATGAAATATTGCGGGGCGCCGGACTCGTCGCGCATCACCGCGATGTTGAGCTGCACCCAGACCTCGCTGCCGTCGCGGTGCACGTAGCGCTTGTGTTCGTCGACCGAGGCCAGGCTGCCGTTGACCAGCGCGCTGACCAGGTTGTTGCTGATCGCCAGGTCGTCGGGGTGGGTCACTTCGCTGTAGTGATGCCCGCGCAGCTCGTCTTCGCGGTAACCGAGCATCGCGCACAACGCCGGGTTGGTTTCCAGCCAGATCCCCTCGGTCGAGACGATCGCCATGCCGATGTTCGAGGCGGCCATGGCCTGCCGGAAACGGTCGTCGCCGATCTTGGACGCCACCGCGGCGGTGGCATGGGCGGCGGCGGGCGTGGCGCGCGGGAGACTCATCGGTGCTGGGGCAGGGGGCTTCGGCGGTTTATGTGACCGTGGAGTGTAGCCGCCCGGCTCGTGACGGCACGGTGGACGGCCGCATACGGCGCCCACACAGCCAAGTCGAGCACAATGCCGGCATGGATTTTCCTCAGATCGCCTTCCTGCTGATCCTGGGCGCAGCGCTGTATTTGTTCATCAGCGAGCGCCTGCGGGTCGATGTGACCGCCATGTTGACCCTGCTGGCGCTGGTGCTGACCGGCGTGCTCGACGCCAAGCAGGCCTTGTCGGGCTTCGCCAGCGAACCGGCGATCATCGTCGCGGCGGTGTTCGTGATCTCCGGCGGCCTGGCCGCGACCGGCATCACCGAGCGCCTGGGCCAATGGATCGGCGACGCCTCCGGCAAGAGCGAGACCCGCGCGATCGCGGTGACCATGCCGGCGGTCGCGGTGCTGTCCTCGTTTACCCACCATGTCATGGTCACGGCGATGATGCTGCCGATCCTGACCCGCTTCGCCAAGGCGCGCGGGCTGTCGACCTCGCGCCTGCTGATGCCGATGTCGTTCGCCGCCTCGCTCGGCACCACCCTGACCCTGGTCAGCGCGCCGGCCTTCCTGCTCGCCGACAACCTGATCGAACGCACCGGCGCGCCGGGCCTGGGCATCTTCTCGATCACTCCGATCGGCTTGGCCCTGGTCGCGCTGGGCATGATCTACATGCTCGCCACGCGCTGGCTGTTGCCCAAGCGCGGCGGCGAGCACGGCGACGACGGTTATCTGCGCCTGGACCGTTACCGCACCGAGCTGTTGATCGTCGAAGGCTCGCGCTGGAGCACCCGGCCGCTGGCCGAATTGCAGAAAGCGCTCGGCGACCGCTTCGTCCTCATCGGATGGCTGCGCGACGGCCAGCGCCGCCAGGACCTCGGCCCGGGCAGCCCGCTGATCAGCGGCGACATCCTGCTGGTTGAGGCCTCGGCCGACGCGCTGGCCTCGCTGCACGACGACAGCGGGCTCGATCTCAACGCGATCGCGCGTTTCGGCGGCGGCATCGAAGGCGACGGCGAGCCGCAACTGGTGCAGGCGGTGGTCGCGCCGGGCTCGGAATTCATCGGCCGCAGCGTGCGCGAACTCGACTTCGCCCGCCGTTTCCACGCCGTCATCGCCGGCCTGTGGCGCCGCCAGGGTGCGGTCGCGCCGCGCCTGTCGGACGCGCGCCTGCGCGAGGGCGACCTGCTGGTGCTGTGGGGCCGCCCCTCGCGTTTCGCCGAACTGGCCGCGCACCACGGTTTCCTGATGCTGGTGCCGTTCGCCGGCGAAGCGCGCCGGCGCATCCGCGCGCCGCTGGCGCTGGCGATCCTCGCCGCGACCGTGATCGCCGCGGCCACCGAATGGCTGCCGGCGTCGCTGGCGTTCCTGCTCGGCGCAGTGGCGATGGTGGCCACGCGCTGCGTCGACGTCGAACAGGCTTACCGCGAGATCGACGTGCGCATCTTCGTGATGATCGCCGGGGTGATCCCGCTCGGCGTGGCGATGGAGCAGACCGGCACCGCGCAATTGCTCGCGCAGGGTTTGTTGCACGTGGTCTCGGGCTGGTCGCCGCTGGCGATCTTGCTGATGATGTTCGCCTCCGCCGCCTTGCTGACCCAGATTTTGTCCGACGCCGCCACCACCGTGCTGCTCGGCCCCATCGCGATCTCGCTGGCGCAGTCGCTCGGCCTGCCGCCGACCCCGTTCGTGGTCTGCACTGCGCTCGGCGCGGTCGCCGCCTTCCTGACCCCGATCGGCCATCACGGCAACCTGCTGATCCTCGGCCCGGGCCAGTACCGCTTCAACGACTTCCTGCGCATCGGTCTGCCGCTGACTGCGATGATCGCGCTGATCAGCGCGTGGATGGCGCGGTGGTTGTGGCTGGGCGGGCCGTTGTGGCCCGTGTCGTCCTGACGCCCTTGTCTCGTCGGTTCTTCGCTTCGCTATCGCGGGCATCGGCGGCGGCGGCCGCATCGATCGATCGTGTCGACGAAACGCTTCAACGTTGGATGTGCTCGTACCGGTAGCAGTCGCGATCGGTTCGCGATGGCGGGGTAGGGAATTTCCTACCCCACGTTCGGCGGTCCACTGAGAGCAATCGGTCCCAGCTTGCCTCAACTTAGCCAGGCCCCGGCAGCGCGACGAGTGCGTTGGCAAGGACGCCGCTCAGCAAAGGACTAGTTCGCCGCCTTGAGCAAGCGGCCCAGCTGGGCCGGGCCCCTTCTTCCTTTCGATTCCTCCGAATCCAGGCACGGTCATGCGTTACACGGTGCAACTGAGCGAATCCGACTATCAAGGCCGCCGCCTGTCGTGCGACGTCGCCGACGAACACTTCAGCGATGCCCTCCAGGCCTCCCATGCGGCCAAGACCGAGGCCTTCCACCTGACCGTACAGCTCGGCCTGCCGGTCGCGATCCGCATCTTCGAAGACAGCCGCATCTATCTGTCCCACATCATGCCGGCGCCGCGACGCTGAGCCTTCGCGTCTTCGATCGCTTCCGCACCCCGGGGTCAGTGGTAGGAGCTGCGTGAGCTGCGACCGCGGCTGACGGCCAGCGGCGCAGGTGGCGGGTCACTGCGTGGTCGCGACTTGCGTCGCTCCTACAAAAGGACCTCTGACCTCAGTCGGAGCTTTGAGGTCTCTGTAAGAGCTGCGTGAGCTGCGACCGCGGGCTGGCGGCCGGCTGCGCAGGGATGGGCGACTGCGCGGTCGCGACTCACGTCGCCCCTACAAAAGGACCTCTGGCCTCAGTCGGAGCTTTGAGGTCTCTGTAAGAGCTGCGTGAGCTGCGACCGCGGCCTGGCGGCCGGCTGCGCAGGATGGGCGACTGCATGGTCGCGACTTGCATCGCTCCTGCATTCGAACCTGCATCGTTCTCGCGTCGGCGATCTCTGCGGAACCGTATCCGCAGCACCAGCATCGACCGATTATCCGGCGTCCGGCGACACCGCGAAGTAGACGCCGTCGACGCTGCCGTTGAGGCCGCAATACTCGGGGCCCAGCAGCGGTTTGCCGTCCGCGTCCAGGGCCTGCACGCGCAGGGCGGCGCCTTCGCGGGTCAGCTTCAGGGAGCTGCCCCGGTCGTCGTCGACCTGCACTTTCAACTCCGCGCCGACAACGCGCCCGCTGCCGGCGGTGTCGCAAAGCCAACGTCCGTCGAGAGGGTGCGCGGCGTTGGCTTCGACCGTCAGCCGGCCTGCGCCATCATCGACCACGTCGACGCCGCCGGCGACATTGCGCCAACGTCCGACCACACCGGGCGGCGGGTTGCCGCGGATCTGCGACAGCGCGCGGGCGCGATCGTCGAGCAGGGCCTTCAGCGATTGCGTCCGACCCGCCGGCGCGGCGGCGGCGTAGGCCGCATCGCGCACGCCGACGAACCAGCGCTGGTCTTCGCGCAGTGCTTTCGCAGCCTGGGCATCGAGCGACTTTCGCAGGCGCTCGTAGGCGCGGCCGACCGCGGCGTCCGCGCGCGCCAGGCCGGCATCCCTGCAGATCGCTTTCTCCACCGGCGCCGCGGCCTTGGCGCAATCGAACGAGGGTTTCGCCGGTGCGGGGGTGGATGCGAGTACCGAAGCTGGCAGCGCGAGCGACACGGCAAACAAGACGGAAGAGGCGAGGGCGGGGACGGTCACGGCGGCGGGTCCTTGGCTGCGCGGGGCTGGGCAATGCTCGCTTACTCGGCTTTCGGTAAGGCGTACGGACATTGTCGACCGTCTAGGCGAGGCTTCGCCAGCCCATACGCCAGGACACGCCCGGCAACGCGCGATCCAGCGGCTTCGCCACACGATGGCAACGACCCCAGGGGGGCACAGCGATAGCCCCGATATCCGCCAGCACCTGGCTCGCGCGCCGCCGCCGGACAGGCCGGCCAGCACCGGCAACGGCTGCGACGCCCCGCCGCCGCGAACGACTCAGTACATCGCGATCAGAACAATTCCAGCTGCGGGGTCGGCTTGCGCGGAGGCACGAACTGGCTGGTGTCCAGCGCCGGCAAGCGCCCGTAGCCATGCTTGCGCCAGGCTTTCTGGAAGCGTTGCCCGATCAGCTGAGCGAACGGGCCTTCGCCGCGCATGCGCTTGCCGAAGGCGCTGTCGTAGTCCTTGCCGCCGCGCATCTGCTGGATCAGGCTCATGACGTGCGCGGCGCGGTCGGGGTAGTGCAACTGCAGCCAGTCGCGCCAGACCTGCTTGAGTTCGTGGGGCAGGCGCAACAGCACGTAGCCGGCGGCGCGCGCGCCGGCCTCGTGCGCGGCGGCGAGGATCTGCTCGAGCTCGCCGTCGTTGATCATCGGAATGGTCGGCGCGACCATCACCCCGACCGGCACGCCGGCCTCGGCCAGGGTGCGCATGGCCTTGAGCCGCGAATGCGGCGCCGAGGCGCGCGGCTCCATCTTCGCCGACAGCTGGTTGTCCAGGGTGGTGACCGAGAAGTACACCGAGACGAGGCGCCGCCGCGCCATCGAAGCCAGCACTTCGACGTCGCGCACGATCGAGGCGTTCTTGGTGATCATGCTGAAAGGGTGCGAGCAGGCGTCGAGCACTTCCATCACGCCGCGGGTGATGCGGTAGCGGCGTTCGATCGGCTGGTAGGCATCGGTATTGATGCCGAGCGCGATCGGCGAGCACTGGTAACCCGGGCGGGCGAGTTCGTTCTGCAGGCGCTCGGCGGCGTTGACCTTGGCGAACAGCCGGGTCTCGAAGTCGAGGCCCGGCGACAGCTCCAGATAAGCGTGCGAGGGCCGCGCGAAGCAATACACGCAACCGTGTTCGCAACCGCGATAGGGATTGATCGACTGGCTGAAGCCGACATCCGGCGAATCGTTGCGGGTGATGATGCTGCGCGCGGTTTCCTCGCGCACCTGGGTGTCCGGGCGCGAGTCCGCGCCGGCCTCGTCGTACAGCGAGCCCCAGCCGTCGTCCTCGCCCTGCACGGTGGTGACGGCGTAGCGCCCGGCCACGTAGGACGCCGCGCCGCGTCCCTTGAATGCGCTGGGCTGGATCGAGAGCTGGGCTTTGCGTGCGGCGTCCATCCGCGCAGGCTACGCCGGGCGCGTCGCAGGTTTCGCGACGCGCCTGGATCGCTCGGTTGCGGCCGGGCCTCGTCAGCAAGCTGAACAGGCCTGCCGGCGCTTCAAGCTTGCCGCGGCGCAGCGAGCTCAGTCGATCGCGAAGCTGGTGCTGACCGAGGCGCTTACGCTGATCTGGCCCACCGAGATCGTCTCGCCGTCGGCCGCTTCGCCGCCGCCGCTGTTCTGCATGACGTTCTGCGCCATCTGGCCGCCGCTCATGCCGCCGCCCCAGCGGCTGCCGCTGCGCCACCAGCCGCCGGCGTACGACTCGGACACGTTCAGCACCGGCCCACGGCGCACTCCGAGCTCGGCGGCCAGCGCATCGGCTTTTTCCTTCGCCGCCTGGATCGCCAGGGCCCGCGCGGCGTCGCGATGCTTGCGCAGCTGCGAGGTGCGGAATTCGATGCCGTGGACGTACTGCACGCCGCTGGACAACAGCCCGGTCAACACGTTCTCCAGCTCGCCGATGCGGGTCAGCCTGATGCCGATGCTCTTGCGCACGATGTAGATCTGCGGCTTGGTGGACGAGTAGTCGTACTGGTAGCTCGGCTCGATGCTGATGAAGTCGGTCTGCACGTCCTTGTCGGGCACGCCGCTGCGCTTGAGGAAGGCCAGGGCCTTGGCGAGGTTCTCGTCGTTGCTGCGCTTGGCCTGGTCGAGCTGGGCGTGGCGCGACTCGACCCCGACGTCGAGCAGGATCAGGTCCGGCACGACCTTGATCTCGGCCGAACCCGATACGTTGATGCTGCGCGGCTCGGAGGCTGCGAACGTCTGGGACGAAGGCAGTACGAGCAGGGCGGCGATGAGGAACCGGTGGATCATGGGAGTCCTTCCTGTGGATCTGGCGGGCGAAGCCGCATCCTACGTCGGCAGCCGCCACGGCGAGGCCGCGCTCGCGCGGGCTATGCCGGCCCGGGCCGGCGGGCTAGCCTAGGCGCCGCGCCGCCGTACCGGTGGCGCCGCTGCATCGATGGAGTCGCCCAACGTGCTGGACCTGCTGACCGACCTTTGGCGAGACCTGCTCGCCATTCCCCACCTCGGCCTGTACCTGACTGCCGGCTGGGCCGTGTACCTGCTCGGGCTGAGCTTCTGGATCGTGCTGCAGAAGCGCGAACCGGTGGCGACGATCAGCTGGCTGATCAGCCTCGCCGCGCTGCCCTACATCGGCTTTTTGATCTATTACTTCTTCGGGCCGCTGCGCATCCACCGCCAGCGCCTGCGCCGGGTGCGCGCGCGCGCCTCGCTGCCGGCGCCTCCGGACGGACTGGCGCCGTCGCCGGAGGCGATCGAGCTGGCGCGGCTCGGCCAGGCCACCACCGGCCTGCCGCCGACCACCGCGACCGACGTGCGCCTGCTGATCGACGGCGGCGCCAAGTACGCCGCCTTGCTGGCCGATATCGCCCAGGCGCGCGAGCATATCCACCTGGAGTACTACATCTATCTGCCCGATCGCACCGGCACCACGCTGCGCGACGCGCTGATCGAGCGCGCCCGCGCCGGGGTCAAGGTGCGGCTGCTGATGGACGCCGTCGGCTCCGGCCAGACTTCGCGCCGCTTCATCAAGCCCCTGCTCGACGCCGGCGCCGAAGTGGCGTGGTTCCATCCGATGCGGCTGCGCTGGTTCTGGCGCCGGCCGTGGCTCAACCTGCGCACCCACCGCAAGATCGTCATCATCGACGGCCTGGTCGGCTATACCGGCGGCATCAACATCACCGACGAGGAAGACGAGCGGCTGCGCGAAGACGCCTATCGCGACCTGCACCTGCGCCTGGAAGGCGACGTGGTGCGCGAGCTCGAACTGGTCTTCACCGAGGACTGGTGCTACGCCACCGGCCAGCCGCCGCTGAAACTGCGGCACCCGCCGCCGCGGCCCGGGCACGTCGCCTCGCAGGTGGTCACCTCCGGGCCGGATTCGCCGTGGGAGACGATCCACCGCGTCTACGTCGGCGCGATCCACGCCGCGCAGCGCCGGGTCTGGCTGGTCACGCCTTACTTCGTTCCCAGCGAGGCCGCGCGCATGGCCCTGACCTCGGCCGCGCTCGGCGGTCTCGACGTGCGCCTGCTGGTGCCCAAGATCAGCGACAGCCGCCTGGTGACCTACGCGGCGCGTTCCTACTTCGACGAACTGCTCGACGCCGGGGTGAAGATCCACGAGTACGGCCCGCGCATGCTCCACACCAAGGCCCTGCTGTGCGACGACAAGATGGCGATCATCGGCAGCGCCAACTTCGATCACCGCAGCTTCCGCCTGAACTTCGAGATCTCGGTGATGTTCTACGACGAACAACTCGCCGGCGAGTTGGCGACCCTGATTCAGGACGAGTGCTCGCGCGCGCCGCGGGTGCGCCCGGACCGGGAGCGCTCACTGTGGCGCTCGCGCCTGCCGGAGGCCCTGGCGCGGCTGGTCTCGCCGTTGCTCTAGCGGTTTGTGCCGCTGGTCGCATCCGACGGCGACCCCAGCTGCCGCCGCTGCGGGTGCGCGCTACACTCGGGCTGGACCCGGTCGGGTCCATCCGTTCCGGCCCGCCACCGTTCGTGTGGCCGGGGTTTGCGTTTCGGAGCCCGCCCCTCCACCGGACCGGGCTTTTTCGTCAGGGAGCACGCCGCAATGCCTTGGGTTTACCTGCTGCTGGCCGCCGCCGCCTTCGTGCTGGCGCTGAAAACCACCTCGCCGGGGATCCTGGCCGTCAGCCTGTTGGCCGCACTCGGCTTCATGCTCGCCGGCGTCATGAGCCTGCTCGCACGGCGTCTGGACAACACCAGCCGCGACGTGTCCTCGATCGTCGACCCGATGGAACTGCGCCGCCTGCGCGAACAGGCCGAGGCGCGCAAGCTGGCCGCGTCGTCGCAGTCTGAAACCTCGCCGAACTGAACGCCGCCGCGCCGCCGATCCGGCCCGCGCCGGATCGGCGATCGGCGTAATCCGGCGATAGCGCGCACGCCGACCACTCGCCGTGTCCGGCGCGGCGCGTTAGGCTTTGTGCCATGACCGCCCTCAGTGTCAACGTCAACAAGATCGCCGTGCTGCGCAACTCTCGCGGCGGCAGCGAGCCCGATGTGCGCCGCGCCGCGCAGGCCTGCCTCGATGCCGGCGCCCATGGCATCACCGTGCACCCGCGTCCCGATGCGCGTCATATCCGCGCCGACGATGTCTACGCCTTGTCCGAACTGACCCGCGCGCGCGGCGTCGAGTTCAACATCGAAGGCAATCCCTTCGCACCGCCGCGCGAAGGCTATCCCGGCCTGCTTGCCCTGTGCCGGGACACGCTGCCGGCCCAGGTCACCCTGGTGCCCGACGGGGACGATCAACTCACCTCCGACCACGGCTTCGACTTCGAGCGCGACGGCGAACGGCTGCGTCCCCTGATCGCCGAACTGTCCGGACTCGGATGCCGCGTCAGCGTGTTCGCCGACGCCGACCGCGACGGCATCGAGCGCGCCGCCGACCTCGGCGCCGCGCGGGTCGAGCTGTACACCGGTCCTTACGCCGAAGCCTTCGACGGAGGCGAACTCGACAGCACGCTGCAGACCTTCGCTGCCGCCGCCCGCCGGGCCCAAGCCGCCGGCCTCGGGGTCAACGCCGGCCACGACCTCAGCCAGGCCAATCTGGGCGCCTTCCTGCGCGGCGTCCCGAACGTCCTCGAAGTCTCGATCGGCCACGCCCTGATCGGCGAGGCCTTGTACCAAGGGCTGGACGCGACGGTGCGTGGGTATCTGGATGTGATCGCCAGGGCGCGTTGAATCGTTTGTATCGAAGCGGCGTATTCGCGCCGGGGTAGGAGCGACGCAAGTCGCGACGGCGACCTTTCAACATCGCGTCGAGACTAGCCGCAGCCCGTCATGGGGTAGGCGCGGCGCAAGCCGCGACCGCCATGCTTCGGGCTCGCTTGCCTGCCGGAACTCTCCGTAGGAGCGACGTGAGCCGCGACCACGATGCATCGATCTCGCGTCGATGCCAGCCGCAGCCGATCAGGGTAGGAGCGGCGCAAGCCGCGACATCGCTGTGTCGGTCTTGCGGCGTCTCTTTCAAGCAAGATCAAGATCAAGATCAAACCTAAAGCTTCCGCCACTAAAGCGGCGGGTTACTTTCTTTTGTCTAAAGCAACAAAAGAAAGGTAACCAAAGAAAAGTGCTTCTTTTTGAATCAAGGGCCCGCGCGTTCGATGCCGACGCAGGGATTTTTCATACGGGACATCCCTGTCCCGATGAAAAACGGCCCGCATCCCTGCGGGCCGCCCTCCGGGTCTTCGATGATCTTCGCGAGTGCGCGGCGGCGCACAGCCAAAGCAAAGCCACCGCGGTCGCGGCCGCAATCAACTGACGCGCGCGACCTCATCATCCCTATAGGAGCGAAGTAAGTGGCGACCACGGAACGCGCAGAGGTAGCGGGGCCGTCGGCATTCGTAGATGCGGCGCGGTCGCGCCGGGGTAGGAGCGGCGCAAGCCGCGACCACGCATCTGCGGCTGGCGGCGCAGGCGGTCCCGGTTGCGCGGTCGCGACTTGCGTCGCTCCTACCCAGGAGCAGAGGCGACGCATCGGTTGTCGTCGTCGCAGATTTTGATTTGCTTTATCGCTTTGCCGGTCAAATGAAGACCCGTAGGGCGGCCCGCAGGGATGCGGGCCGTGCGCAAGCAGGCCAGGGATGGCCTGTCTGGAGCATTCCGGCGTCGGCATCGATCGTGCGGGCCTTTGATTCAAAGAAAAGCACTTTTCTTTGGTTACCTTTCTTTTGTTGCTTTAGACAAAAGAAAGTAACCCGGCCGCGTCAGCGGACGGAAGCTTTGCTCTTGATGTTGCTTCATCGCTTTGCGGCAATAAGCGCCGTAACCGCCAGCCGCGCTGTGCGGCTCACGCCGCTCCTACAAAGACATCCCGGCTGCGCCGCGAGAATGAGGGTACGCGGTCGCGACTTGCGTCGCTCCTACCCCGGCGAAAGTGCGCTGCCTCGATGAGCGGCGTCGGCCTCGGCGCCTCTGCGCATTCCTTGGTCGCGGCTTGGGCCGCTCCTACTCCAAGGGCTCGGCGCGAAACCGGCATGGATGCCTTTATGCGCCGAGACCGGCAGCGACGAACAGAACGAGACGGCCGCCCGGCAGGCGGCCGTCTCGGGTCGATCAACGCGAACGATCGACGCGTCGCGCAACCCTCAACGCGTCGAGATATTGCTCAGGCCGCTGTCGCGCGCCGCGGAGATCGCATGGGTGAATCCCTGATAGTCCGCATCGGCGTTCGCGCCGACTTCGAGCACGGTGTCCGGCGAGGCCTGCGCCAGGCCTTTCAGCGCGGCCGGCAATTCGCTGGCCGACAGGCTGCGGCCGTCGAGTTCGAAGCTGCCGTTCTGCTCGACGAGCAGGACCGCTTTCGGCGCCACCGGCGCCGGTTTGTCGTGGGGAACCGGCAGGCTCAGGTTCAATTGGCCGGTCAGCATCGGGGCGGTGACCATGAAGATGATCAGCAGCACCAGCAGCACGTCGACCAGAGGGGTGACGTTGATTTCGGCGACGACATCGCCGTTGCGGTACGCGGGAGCGGAATAAGCGGAGCCGGCCATAAGCACCTCCATCCTGGGGCGGAACGCCCGGCTTCACGTTAAGCCCGTCGCAGTTCGCCGCGCAAGAGGAGGGCGGTCGCGGATAAAAAAACGCCGCCCGGTGGGCGGCGTTCTCACGACGGTAAGCGTCGGTTTCGCAAGAATTACTTCTGCACGAAACCGATCTTTTTCATGTCTGCGTTTTTGGCGTAAGCCAGCACCTTGGCGAGGATGCCGTATTCGGCGTCTTCGTTGGTGTCGATTTCTAGCAGAGGTTGATTGGTGGGATCGCGTTGAACCGTTTCCTTCATCATCCCCGGGATCGCCTGCAGCGGCGTGGGGTTGTCGTTCCAGAACACCTGGCCAGTCGCGTCGATCCGCAGCGCGATCGGCGGCGGCGGTTCCTGCGTCTGGGGCGGCGGGTTCAACGTCGGTTGCGGCAGGTTGACGTCGATCGGGTAAGACACCGTAGGCGCCGTGACCATGAAGATGATCAGCAGCACCAACAGCACGTCGACCAGCGGGGTCACGTTGATGTCGGAGATCGCGCCGCTATCGGAGTTGTTGCTGAAAGCCATGTGCTCGGTCTCCGATTAACGTTCTTTGATCGCGATGAAGCCGACCTTGCGCATGCCCTGCCTCTGCGCAATCGTCACCACTTCATTGACCACGCGGTACTTCGTGGTGCGGTCGCCGCGGACGTTGATCTGCGGCTGCGGGGTCTTTTGCGCTTCAACCGAAAGACGGCTCTCCAGCTGGTCGCGGGTGACCGGCTCGTCGTTCCAGTACAGCGAGCCGCTCTCCTGGATCGCCAAGGTGATCGGCGGAGTCTTGGGCGGCTCCTCCGTCTTGGTGAGAGTGGCTTCGGGCAGCTTGATCTCGACCTTATGGGTCATCAGCGGCGCGGTGATCATGAAGATGATCAGCAGCACCAGCATCACGTCCACGAGGGGCGTGACGTTGATGGTGGCCATGGGGCCGTTGTCGTTGCCTGTACTGAAGGCCATGTCCGAACTCCAACTACGCTAAATGAGAGGCGTCAGTGTTGATTAGCGCTTGTTCGACAGTTCGCCGACGCGCGAGCCGGTGGCGAAGAAGTCGTGCAGGTCGTGGGCGAAGGTGTCGAACTTGTTGTTCGTGACACGGTTCAGACGCACGAAGAAGTTGTACGCGAGCACGGCCGGGATCGCGACGAACAGACCGATCGCGGTCATGATCAGCGCTTCGCCCACCGGGCCGGCAACGGCCTGGATCGAGGACTCGCCGCTGGCGCCGAGGCGGAGCAGGGCGTGGTAGATGCCCCAGACCGTACCGAGCAGACCGACGAACGGAGCGGTCGAGCCGACGGTGGCGAGCACGGTCAGACCGGCTTCCAGACGCGAGCTCTCGCGGGTCACGGCCTGACGCAGAGCGCGATCGACGAACTCCGAGCGGTTCAGCGACTCGACCAGGCGCGAACCTTCGTGGCGCTGGTGGTGAGCGGCGGCCTGGGCGGCGTCGAGGGCGATCTTGGAGAACGGTTCGCTGCGCGACTGTTCTTCCATGTAGCGGATCGCGTCCTGTGCGTTCGGGGTTTCCCAGAACGTGCTGACGACGCGGTCGGAAGAGCCGCGCAGGCGCAGATTCTTAACGAAATTGATGACGATCCAGTAGACCGACAGAACCGACATCAGCGTGAGCGTGATGAACACGATCCAGCCGACGAGGTCGAAGTTCTGCAACAGATGCGAAAAGCTCATCTGCTGAAGCGCTTCAGCGTTGGAGCCTCCGGCGGCGGCGGTGGTGGTTTGCTGCAGCATGACGCTTACCTTTGAATGTCGTGGAAAGGAAAGAAGGTATTACGAAGTAGCGGTGTTCATCAGGCGGGACAACAGTCGCGCCGACCCCGATCAGGTCGGCGGGACGAAATCGACGGGAACGCGGACGCGGCTGGCGACCGGTTGACCGTTGCGCACTTCAGGGTTGAAGCGCCACTTGCGGGCAGCGTCCATGGCCGCGCGATCCAGGTTGCGGTTACGGCTGGATTTTTCGACCTGCACGTCCATGACGTTGCCCTGGGCGTCGATGCTGATGACCAGGACTACGGTACCGCCCACGCCCTGGCGGGCTTCGGTCGGCGGGTACTTCGGCGGATTCAGGCGACGCGAGGACGGGTCGACGCTGGAGCCGATGTCGCTGGCGGCCGTCGGCGGCGCAGGCGGTGCCGGCGGCGGCGCAGGCGGGTCGATCGGACTCGGGTCCAGATTCTCGACCGGCGGCTGGTCCGGCGGCGGGGGAGTCGGGGTCGGTCGCGGCGGGGACAGTTCCTTCGGAGGCTGCTTGAGCTCCTTGGGCGGTTCCGGCGGCGGCGGCGGCGGCGGCGGGGGCGGCGGCGGAGGCTTGATGATGTTGACCATCGTCACCTGCTCTTCGTCCTGCTGCTGGGCAGGTGGCGTCATTGGGGCCAGCAACAACAGGAGCGCCGCGGCATGCACAGCGATCGCGCAGGTGATACCGGCAATACGTGCCCAGTTCAACCCTTCGCGGTCGTTGTCATCTTTCCTAACTTGGAGTTCGAGGTCTTGCGTCATGCCGTCAGCTCGGGAGGTGTTTCCGGACGCCAGGGCGCCTCGGGCCATCGTTCGGTTCCTGCAACCGTTTCCAGTCGCGGGAACCTCCTAGCATATACCAAACCGCGTCACAGGTTCCAAGCGCGGTCGGGCTTCTCTTTGCCGAATTACTTGCCTTTCAGCGCGAGAATCTTGTTGGCGTCGTCGGGCTTTTTAACGCCCTTCGCTATCGCCTGCTTGGCGGCTTCCTTTGCCTCGGGAATGCGGTCTTCCTGCCACAGGACGCGGGCGAGATTGAGGTACGTCTCACCGTCCGGTGCGAGCGGAGCCGCTTTCTTGTACGCATCGATCGACTTCGCAGTCTGATCGGAGAAGTAATAGGACTGGGCCAAGGCCACGTAGGCCTGGTAGTCCGGCTTGAGGACGCCCTTCTCGAGGCCCTCGGTGATCACGCCGGCCGCTTCCTTCTCCTTGCCATCCAGATTCAGATAGGTGGCATAGAGCTGGCGGTAGTCCTTGTCGTCGGTGAACTGACCGGCAGCGCGCACCTTTTCCAGCACGAGCGCGGCCTTGTCGAGCATGTCGGCCTGCGAATACACCGCGGCGACGTTCATCTGGGCGCGCTTGTCGTTCGGGGTCTTGGCGGCGATCGCCTCGGCGATCTTGGCCGCTTCGGCGCCCTGATTGTTCTCAATGTAGCTGGCCATCAGCAACTGCTGCCATTCGACCTTCGGCTCGGGCGAGGCGTCGATGGCTTCCTTGATCGCTTTGGCGGCGTCGGCGTAACGCTCCAGGCGGTACAGGGCATTGCCGCGCACGATCAGGTGCTCGGGCTTGGTGCTCTTGGTCTCGGCCAGGAAACGATCGACCGTCGCCAGCGAATCGGCGTACTGGTCTTCCTGCAGCTGCAGCTGGGCCATCATGAACATCGCGCCGAAATGGCCGTTGTTGTCCAGGCCGTTGAACTCCAGCGCTTGCTTGAGATAGGCGATCGCGGCCTTGCTGTCGTCGCCGTCGTAGGCGAGCTGGGCGCCGATCTGCGCGGCGAACGAACGCTCGTAGGCGTTGAACGCGGTGTTGGCGATGATTTCGTCGGCGACGGCGCGCGCCTCGGCGGCCTTCTCCTTGTCGTAGAACTCCATCATCTTCTGCAGCTTGGCGCCGCCCTTCGACGATGCCTTCGCGTCCGGCGCGGTGCGCGTCGCGTTCGGGAACTGGTTCTCGGCCTTGGTGGCGGTGCCCTTGCTGGCTTCCTTGTTGGCGCGGCGCTGCGCATTGCGCTCGGCCATGCTCTGCGCGTTGACCTGGGAGACTGCGCCGAAGACCAGCGTCACGCCGATCGCGGCGGCCAGCAGGGTGCTACGGCGGGTGGGTTGCTTGCTCATGTACTCACCTCAGAGAGACTCAGCGGCCGCAGGCGGGTGGCCTTGTGGCGGAACGGCGCAAGGCCAAGGGGCCGTCACGCTAACAGAAACTTGGGGCCGCGCGATACGGGTTAAGACAGCCATTTTCACCTGGATTTCATCCACACTTCGGCGTACGGCCGGAGGCGCGGGCCTGCTCGAAGGTGGGAATCAAGGCCCCGGCGCGAGCGTTCAGCTCCTGGATGCGCGATTGAGGGTCGGGGTGAGTGGAGAGCCATTGCGGCGGCCGCGAGGCGCTCGCGGCGATCATGTTCTGCCACAGATTCACCGCTTGGCGGGGGTCGTAGCCGGCCTCGGCCATCAGCCGCTGGCCGACCACGTCGGCCTCGCTCTCCTGGGTGCGCGAACCCGGCAGCAGGAAGGCGGTCTGCAGGGCCGCGCCGCCGAGCTGGTTGGTGGCGTTGACCGCGCCTTCGCCGTAGCGCGAGCCGACCAGGCTGCCGAGGATGCCGAGACCGACCTGGGCGCCCATCTGCCGGGTGATGCGTTCGTCGTGGTGGCGCGAGACCACGTGGCCGATCTCGTGGGCGATCACCGCCGCGAGCTGGTCCTGGTTCTTGGCGACGGTGAAGATGCCGGTGTTGACGCCGACCTTGCCGCCAGGAAGGGCAAAGGCATTGGGCGAATTGTCGGCGAACACGGCCACGTCCCAGTTGGCCTGCCAGCCCTGCGGCAGCTGTCGGGTGATCGAACTCACCACGCAGCGCACGTAGGCGTTCTGGCGCGAATCGGTGCTCAGGCGCTGCTTGCTCTTGGCCTCCTCGAAGGCCTTGGCGCCCATCAGGTCGAGCTGGTCCTGCGACACCGCACCGATGTGCTGGGTCCGCCCGGTTGGCGAGGTCGTGGTGGCGCAGGCAGCCACCACGGTGGCGACCGAAAGCGCAAGCAGGATGCGTTTCATGGCGATTCCCCAGAACGAACCAACTTTGTAGCGCCGCCTGGATTAATACTTCGTCAACGAGGGGGGCTCAGAGGCTTGCAAAAAGCGCCGCGCCGGCCACCAGGTTGTTGAGCGCGTGCGCCGCATAGGCCGCCCACAGGGTGCCGGTGCGCCGGTAGACGGTGGCGAAAACCACGCCCATGAAGGCGTACACGACCCACAACAGCAGCATGTTCCAGCCCTGGCTGGCGCCGAGGCCGGGCGGCTCATGGACCAGTGCGAACGCGATCGAACTCAGCGCCAAGCCGAGCCCGGGCCGTCCCGCCGCCCACAAGCGGCCGAACAGCACCCGCCGGAACAGCAGTTCTTCGTAGGCCGGCGCGATCAGCACGGCGAAGATCAGCAACAGCACGGGGTGTTGGGCGACCGCCTCGCTGAGCACCAGATTGCTCGGTGTCATCTCGATCTGCAGCTGCTGCGCGAGCAGGCCGACCAGCATGCTGAAACCCATGGTCGCGAGCAGGGCGACGAGAATCGCGATCCAGGTCGGTTTGCGCCACAGGGCGCGCCAGGAGGCCGCGCATTCCGCGCGCGTCGCGCGGCGACGCAGCAGGTAGACCGTCGATGCGGCCAGGCCGGTGCCGACCAGGGTGATCGCGATCATCGCATCGGAGCCGGCGTCCAGTTCGACCGGGACGCCGCGCAAGCCGTGCACGACGCCCCACAGCAGGCCGCCGAGCATGACGAAGGCGGCGAGCAACACCACCGACAGCAGCAGGTCGATCGCGAAGCCGGCGACGCTGCCCAACCATCCGCTGCGCGTCGCCGCCGGCGAGGGCGACGACGCGGCGACGACGTCCACGGGGACGACGTCCGCGCCCGGATCAGACGTCGAGATTGGCCACCTTCAACGCGTTGTCCTCGATGAACTCACGGCGCGGTTCGACCACATCGCCCATCAGGGTGCTGAAGATCTGGTCGGCGGCGACCGCGTCTTCGATGCGCACCTGCAACAGGCGGCGGGTTTCCGGATTGACCGTGGTGTCCCACAGCTGCTCGGGGTTCATTTCGCCCAGGCCCTTGAATCGCTGGATCGCGCGGCCCTTCTTGGCTTCGTCGAGCAACCAGGCCTGGGCCTGGGCGAAGCTGGCGACCGGTTGCGCGCGATTGCCGCGCACGATCTGCGCGCCTTCGCGCACCAGGCCGTGCAGCATCGCCGCCGCGTCGCGCAGCGAACGCAGTTCGCCGCCTTCGAACGCCGACAGCGGCAGCACCTGGATCAGTTGCTGGCCCATGTGATTGCGCGTGACCAGCAAGGCGGCCTGGCGGGTGTCGTTGGCCGGGTGCAGCGCCAGCGAATAGCGCGGCTTGCCGAGGCCGGTCTGGTTGAGGCGCTTTTCCAGCGCGTCGAGCTCGTGGCGTTCGTCGACGTTCTTGAGCAGGTGCTCGGTGTCGAGCGGGGTGAAATCGATCAGCGCCTGCAGCACGTTCGGATCGTAGCGATGCGCGTTGCGGGCGATGGTTTCCTTGGCGCCGGCGTAAGCGAGCAGCAACTTTTCCAGCGCCGCGCCTTCGATCGGCGGCTCGCCGGTGGCCGGAATCAGCGCCGCGCCCTCGACCGCGTTGTTGGCCAGGTACTGGTCCAGCGCGGCATCGTCCTTGAGGTAGATCTCGTTCTTGCCCTGCTTGATCTTGTACAGCGGCGGCAGGCCGATGTAGATGTGGCCGCGCTCGATCAACTCCGGCATCTGCCGATAGAAGAACGTCAGCAGCAGGGTGCGGATGTGCGAGCCGTCGACGTCGGCGTCGGTCATCAGGATGATGCGGTGGTAGCGCAGCTTGTCCGGGTTGTACTCGTCCTTGCCGATGCCGGTGCCGAGCGCGGTGATCAGGGTGCCGACTTCGGCGCTGCCGAGCATGCGGTCGAAGCGCGCGCGCTCGACGTTGAGGATCTTGCCCTTGAGCGGCAGGATCGCCTGGGTCTTGCGGTTGCGGCCCTGCTTGGCCGAGCCGCCTGCGGAGTCGCCCTCGACGATGAACAGTTCGCTGAGCGCCGGGTCTTTCTCCTGGCAGTCGGCGAGTTTGCCGGGCAGGCCGGCGATGTCGAGCGCGCCCTTGCGGCGGGTCAGGTCGCGGGCCTTGCGCGCGGCCTCGCGGGCGCGGGCGGCGTCGATGATCTTGCCGGTGATCGCGCGGGCCTCGTTCGGGTGTTCCTGCAGGAACTCCTCCAAACGTGCACCGAACGTGCTCTCAACGACCGGACGGACCTCGGAACTGACCAATTTTTCCTTGGTCTGCGACGAAAAGCTCGGGTCCGGCACCTTCACCGACAGCACCGCGATCATGCCTTCGCGCATGTCGTCGCCGGACAGGGCGATCTTGGCCTGCTTGGCCAGGCCGCTGCGCTCGATGTAGTTGGTCAGGGTGCGGGTGAGGGCGGCACGGAACCCGATCAGGTGGGTGCCGCCGTCCTTCTGCGGAATATTGTTGGTGAAGCAGAACATCGTCTCCTGGTAGGAGTCGGTCCACTGCAGCGCCACGTCGACGGTGATGCCGTTCTGCTCGCCCGACACCGAGATCACATTCGGGTGCAGCGGGGTCTTGAGCTGAGCCAGGTGCTCGACGAAGGAGCGGATGCCGCCCTCGTACTGGAACACGTCGCGGCGGCCTTCGCCGCGCTCGTCGACCAGGGTGATCTTGACCCCGGAATTCAGGAACGACAGCTCGCGCAGGCGCTTGGCCAGGATGTCGTAGTGGAACTCGACATCGGTGAAGATCTCCACCGCCGGCTTGAAGCGCAGCAGGGTGCCACGCTTGCTCGAGGCCTCGAGTTGCTTCAACGGGTAGAGCGGCTCGCCGAGCGAGTATTCCTGCTGGTACTGGTGGCCGTCGCGCCAGATGTTCAGCCACAGGTGCTCGGACAGGGCGTTGACCACCGACACGCCGACGCCGTGCAGGCCGCCGGAAACCTTGTAGCTGTTGTCGTCGAACTTGCCGCCGGCATGCAGCACGGTGAGGATCACCTCGGCCGCGGACACGCCTTCTTCTTTGTGGATGTCGACCGGAATGCCGCGACCGTTGTCGTAGCAGGAGACCGAACCGTCTTCGTGCAAGGTGACCACGACGTCGTCGGCATGACCGGCCAGCGCCTCGTCGATGGCGTTGTCGACGACCTCGAAGACCATGTGGTGCAGGCCGGTGCCGTCGTGGACGTCGCCGATGTACATGCCCGGGCGCTTGCGCACGGCCTCGAGACCGCGCAAGACGGTGATCTTGCTGGAGTCGTAGGTCTGCGATTGCGGGATCGGGTCGGAGGTCGGGTCTTGCGAGGGGTCGTGCTCGGTGTTGGTCATTGCGTCAACAGTCTCCGACGACGCGCTGCCGGCGAAGGCGCCGAACGCGTCGAGACACAGTAGTGAGTGGTCGCAGTATAGCAGGCGGGGCGTACGGGCCGGCTGGGCGGACGCCGCCCCGGAGCGCCGGGTGGGTGGCGCTTGAGGCCGAAATGGGCTCCGAGGCGCTTACAACGCCGTTATGGCGTTCTAGATGGTGGCTGAGAGGCTTTTTTTAAAGTCGCCGCGGTCGGCCAGGAGCATGTTTCACGTGGAACATGGTCTTCCGCCGCGGCGACTGGCCTGGGCCGGGCCGATTCGGGGGCGAGAACGGCCGGCGACCACGTGGCAGACGCCGACGATGTCTACGGCCAGGGAATGCGCGGCCTGACTCGAGCCGCCGGTAGCTGCAGCAAAGCAGGCGCTGATCCCCTCACCAGGACGGCGGCGGTGAGTGGCCGCCTGATCCGCTCGGCGGCAGACCAAGCCAACCCGGCAGGGGACTGCCGCGCGTCGACGCGTCCGAACAGCACCGCCCAGTGCCGCTCATCCATCGCGCAACGCGCCGATGTCGCGAACTGCGCGAGGTATGACCCCGCTCAGCCCGCGCGCGACAGCTCGCCCAATTGTCCGTGTTCCACGTGGAACCTGGTCAGTTCCACCCGCATCGAGGCCAGGGCCGGCGGCGGATCGGTGCCGGTGATGAAGACCTGGGCCTTCGAAGCCAGCAGGCGCTCCAGCACCCGTTGCTGGTGATTCCGGTCGAGCTCCGAGGCCAGGTCGTCCAAAGCCACGACCGGCCATTCGCCGCGGATCGCGGCATGGTGTTCCGCCTGAGCCAGCAGCGCGCACAGGGCGGTCAGCTTGGCCTGGCCGCGCGACAGGGCCTCGCGGCCGGGCAGGCCGCCGAAGGCGATGCGCCAATCGGCGCGATGCGGCCCGACCGAGGTGTAGCCGGCCAGTTGATCGCGTTCGCGGGCCAGCAGCAGGGCGTCGGCGAGCGGAAACTCGTCCCGTCGCCAGCCGGACAGGTAATCCAGGCGGACCGAGCCCAGTCCCGGCGCCAATTCGGCGGCGAGGGCAGAAAACTTGGGCTGCAGCTCGTCGAGGTACTGGTGCCGGCGCCGGGTCAGCGGCTCGCCGGCCTCGGCGAGCTCGTGATCCCAGGCATCGAGTTGGCCGTCGCGGGCTCGCGCCTTGAGCAGGGCATTGCGCTGCTTGAGCGCCCGGGTATAGCGGCGCCACAACGGAGTGAAGTCAGGTTCCACGTGGAACAAGCCCCAATCCAGGTAGCGTCGGCGGATCTCGCCGGCTCCGGTGATCAGGGAATGGCTGCCGGGCTCGAAACTGACCACCGCCAAGGCGGCGCATAGCTCGCCGAGCTGGGATACCGAGGCACCGTCGAGCCGGCCGACCCATTCCTGGCCGCTGTGGCGCAGCCCGGCCTTGCGGCGCGGCTCGCGCCGGGCCTCTTGCCACTCGACAAAGACCTCGAGCGCCGTATCCCCGGCCCGGATCAGCCCATCGCGCACGCGGCCGCGGAAACTGCGGCCGTAGGCCATCAGATGCAGGGCTTCGAGCAGGCTGGTCTTGCCCGCACCGTTTTCGCCGGTAATCAGATTGATTCCGGGAGCCGGCAACAGGCTGACTTCGGCGAAGCGCCTGAAACCACGGGCTTCCAGACGGGTGACATGCATCGGCAGATGATCGCAGAAGGGGAGGGCCTGCCGAGGGCAAGCGATCCGAAAGCCACAAACGGACACGCCCGGACAGGCCGGGCGTGTGATGTTCCACGTGGAACCGGGCGTCAGCCAGGTCCTGCGCTGGCCGTTACAGGCGCAGCGGCATCACGACGTGGCGGCAACGCTCGTTCGAGGCCTCGCGCACCAGGGCCGAGGAGTTCGCATCGCGCAACGCCAGGATCACATGCTCGTCGCGCAGGGCGGTCAGGGCGTCGAGCAGGTAGTTGACGTTGAAACCCACGGCCAGGTCGTCGACCTTGGTGTCGGCTTCGACTTCTTCCTGCGCTTCTTCCTGTTCCGGGTTGTGCGCGCTGATCTTGAGCTGGCCCGGCGAAACCTCGATGCGGACGCCGCGGTACTTCTCGTTCGACAGGATCGCGGCGCGCTGCAGGGAGGCCCGCAGGATTTCGCGCTCGATCTTGACCTCGCGGTCGGCGCCGATCGGGATCACCGCTTCGTAATCCGGGAACCGGCCGTCGATGAGCTTGCTGGTGAAGGTGACATCGTCGCGCTTCACCCGGATGTGGCCGCGGCCCATCTCGAGTTCGACCTCGCGATCGCCGCCTTCGAGCAGGCGCTGCAGTTCCTGCACGCCCTTGCGCGGCACGATGATCTGACGCTTGGTCTGGGCATTGCCTTCGTACGGCGCTTCGCACAGGGCGAGGCGATGTCCGTCGGTGGCGACGCAGCGCAGGCTGTTCTCGCGCAGGTCGAACAACAGGCCGTTGAGGTAATAGCGCACGTCCTGCTGGGCCATCGCGAACGCGGTGCGTTCGATCAGTTCCTTCAGTGCGGCTTCCGGCACGCGCACGCGCTCGGTCGCTTCGACTTCGTCGATCGACGGGAAGTCGTTGGCCGGCAGGCTGGACAGGGTGAAGCGCGAACGCCCCGCCTGCACCGTGACCTTTTCGGCGGTCTGCGACACGGTGACCTTGCTGCCGTCCGGAAGCGCTCGAATGATCTCGAACAGCTTGCGTGCCGGAATCGTGGTTTCGCCGTCCTTCGCATCGTCGACCGCGACCCGCGAAATCATTTCGACTTCGAGATCGGTACCGGTCAGCGAGAGCTGCCCGTCCTTGACCTGCACGAGCAGATTGGCCAGGACCGGCAAGGTCTGCCGGCGTTCGACGACGTTGACCACTTGGGCCAACGGCTTGAGAAAGACTTCGCGTTGCAGGCTGAAACGCATGCGGACCCCTTGCCCGTCGGTGGGCCTAAGCCCATTACTAAAGAGATGTATAAATCAAAAGCTTGGTGGTGATGGTGTAGCGAAAAACGCTGGAGAAGTCACTTAAACATTTGATTTACAAGCGGTTTTCGGCACTTCAAAAGCGGGTAGAACTGGCCCTGGGCATGCGGTACATCCTGTGGATAAAAACGGCGCCTGCTGGCGGCCTCTGACTTGTCCACAGTTTGTACGACTTTCATCCCCCGAGTTATGCCTTTCGCAACAAGTACTTACCGATTACCTTGTGCTCGTCGCAGCGCGAACCCCGAACCCCGAACCGGTCAGTTCCGGGGCCCCCGCGGCAGCGACGACGCCGGCGTCCCGGAGCAGCTTCCCGGCCAAACCGCGGTCCCGGCGAACGGAGCGGACGACGGACATCCGGACTTCGAACGTCGGCATCGAACTCTCGCGGTTTTACGACGACAGCATCGAACGGTATTGCGTTCCCACCGGGTGAGCGCGGACCGCGATGCGGTCCGGGCGGCCTCACTCGCTGAGCTTGCGAATCAACTTGTCCCAATCCTCACGCAGCTTGCCGTCGGTTTCCATCAAGGTGCGGATCTGCCGGCAGGCATGCAGAACGGTCGTGTGGTCGCGGCCGGCGAAGGCATCGCCGATCTCCGGCAACGAGTGCTCGGTCAGTTCCTTGGTCAGCGCCATGGCGACCTGACGTGGACGAGCGAGCGAGCGCGTACGCCGTTTCGACAACAAGTCCTTGATCTGAAGGCCGTAGTAGTCTGCCACGGTCTTCTGGATGTTGGGGATGCCGATCGCCTGCTGCTGCGCACGCAACAGGTCGCGCAGGGTCTCCTGGGCGAACTCGGTGGTGATCGCGCGGCCGGTGAAGTTGGCGCGGGCGGTCAGCGTATTGAGCGCGCCTTCCAGGTCGCGCACGTTCGAGCGCATCTTCTTGGCCAGCAGGAAGGCGACTTCCTCGGGCACCGCGGCGCCGCGTTCCTTGGCCTTGGAGATCACGATCTGGGCGCGGGTCTCGAAGTCCGGCGGCTCGATCGCCACCGACAGGCCCCAGGCCAGGCGCGACTTCAGCCGCGGCTCGAGCCCTTCGACCTCGCGCGGGTAGCGATCGCAGGTCAGGATGATCTGCTGCTTGCCGTCGAACAGCGCATTGAAGGTGTGGAAGAACTCTTCCTGGGTGCGGTCTTTGCCGGCGAAGAACTGGATGTCGTCGATCAGCAGCGCGTCGACGCGCTGGAACTGACGCTTGAACGCATCCATGGTCTTGTCCTGCAGCGCCTTCATCATCGCGCTGAAGAACTGCTCCGAACGCAGGTACATCACCCGCATCGCCGGATTGGCGTCGCGCATGGCGTTGCCGGCGGCGAACATCAGGTGGGTCTTGCCCAGGCCGGTGCCGCCGTACAACAGCAGCGGGTTGTGGGCGCGTTCGCCGGGTTTCTGTGCCGCCTGCCAAGCCGCGGCGCGGCCGAGCTGGTTGCTGCGGCCTTCGACGAAGTTGTCGAAGGTGTAGTGATTGTCGAGGTTGCCCTGGAACGGCTCGGGCGGCGCGACCGGACGCGGCGCGCTGACCGCGATTTCAGACTCGCGCGCCACCGCCGGCACCGCCCGCGGCAACGAACCGATCTCGAGGCTGACCTCGCCGCTACCGGCGAAATACGACAGCAGCTCGCGGATCCGTCCCAGGTAGCGTTCGCGCACGTGTTCGACCACGAATGCGTTCGGCGCGTACAGCACGGTGACGTCGTCGCGTCGCGTCGCCTGCAGCGGTTTCAACCAGGTGTGTACATCCTCGACCGGAAATTCGGCTTCGAGGCGTTCGAGGCAGCGGGGCCAGGCTTCCATCTGTAATGCGTCTTCTTATGTGTAACTGACTCGGTCGGCAGGCCTGGCGGCGCAGCGGACGAAAGCGGCCGAGCGCACGATGCGGACATCGTGGCGGACAGGGCCGGGGGTCGGTCAGACTACCATCGGGACCCAGTCCGGAACAGGACTAATCCACAGGTTCATGCACAGGTTGCGCGGCCCGCGCCGACACGCACAAGGGCATCGGCCCAAACGTCAAAGTAAACAAGGGCTTGACCCGGACTCTGAGCACCCTCTAGAATCGGCGGTCCTATTACGTCGTTACATCGAGCCGGATCATGGCCACCAAGCGCACCTACCAGCCCAGCAACCTCAAGCGCAAGCGCGACCACGGTTTCCGTGCCCGCATGGCGACCGCCGACGGCCGCAAGATTCTCGCCCGTCGTCGCGCCAAGGGCCGCAAGCGTCTCTGCGCCTAAGCGTCGATTCGGCCGCCTGCGCTGACCTGGCGTCGCGCGGCCGTTCGCATACGATGAATTCGACCCGCTTCCCGCGCACCGCGCGGGTACGCGCGCGCTCCGACTTCGATCGAATCTTCAAGCATGGTCGGCGCGTCGCGCTGCCCGTGCTTGCTTTGCATTTTCAAGCCGATCCGGCCGTCGCTCCGCGACTCGGCCTGGCCGTGTCGCGCAAGGTCGATCCGCATGCGGTCGGCCGCAACCGCATCAAGCGCATCCTGCGCGACGCCTTCCGTCACCTGCGCGCCGAGCTGGCGCCGGGCGACTATGTGATCGTCGCCCGCCCCGGCGCCTCGCGCTGCAGTGGCGAGGAACTCCGCGCCGCTCTGCATAGTCTGCTCAAGCGCGCCGGTACCCGGCCTGCGCCCGCATTGCCCACGACTCCTGCGCCCGGCACAATGCCGGCCGCTTCCCCTTCCGACCCCCTGCCGGACCCCGGTCCCGGCTGAGCCTGCCTGCTGCCCATGAACCAGACCCGTGCTTTTCTGATCCTCGCCTGGCTGATGGTGGCGACCTTGTTGTGGATGGAGTGGGGCAACGAGAAGTCGGCTCCGCCGGCTCCGATTGCGGCCGCCGTCGCTCCGGCCAGCAGCGTGCCGACGGCTGCGCCGTCGGTTGCCGCCGGCGTGCCGGGCGCTCCGAACACCGCCGCGGTGCCGAGCACCCCCGCCGCCTCGACGGTGAGCACCGCCGGCGCCGCCGCCGGCGAACCGCTGGTCGTGGTGACCACCGACGTGCTCAAGGTCAACCTGCGCGGGGGCGAGCTCAGCGAAGCCGACCTGCTCAAGTACCCGAAGACCTCCGAGCCGAACAGCCCGCCGATGCGTCTGCTGGCCAGCGACTCGACCCTGTACTTCGTCGCCCAGAGCGGCTGGGTCAGCCAGGGCAATGCCGCGCCGACCCACGAGTCGGGCTTCCGCTATGCCGGCGAGCAGCGCAACCTGGCCCTGGCCGCGGGCGCCAACGAACTCGCCGTGCCGTTCGTCTGGACCGGCCCGAACGGCGTCAGCATCCAGCGCACTTACACCTTCCGCCGCGGCGACTATGCAGTGCGCGTGCGCGACGAAGTGATCAACGCCAGCCCCTCGCCGTGGCAGGGCTACGTCTATCGCCAGCTCAGCCGCGTGCCGCGCGAGCTCGCCCACAAAGGGCCGTTCAGCCCGGAGCAGTACAGCTTCCAGGGCGCCGCCTGGTACAGCCCGACCGACAAGTACGAGAAGCGCAAGTTCGAAGACTTCAGCGACGACGGTAAGCTCGACAAGCAGGTCAACGGCGGCTGGATCGCAATGCTGCAGCACCACTTCTTCGCCGCCTGGATTCCGGGCGCGAAGGACGCCGGCCAGTTCTCGCTCGAAGAACTCAGCGCCGGCGGTGCGCCGCAATACCTGATCCGCGACATGGGCCCCGGCGTCAACGTCGCCCCGGGCGCCAGGGCGGTGACCGAAGCGCGCCTGTGGGTCGGCCCGAAGCTGGTCAAAGCGATCGAAGCGCAGGACGTGGCCGGCCTCGACCGCGCGGTCGACTTCAGCAGCTACAGCATCTTCGCGACCCTCGCCAACGGCCTGTTCTGGCTGCTGGAGAAAATGCACAACCTGTTCGGCAACTGGGGCTGGGCCATCGTCGGCCTGGTGGTGCTGCTCAAGCTCGTGCTGTACCCGCTGTCGGCGGCGCAGTACAAGTCGGCCGCGAAGATGCGCAAGTTCCAGCCGCGCGTCGCCCAGCTCAAGGAGCGCTACGGCGACGACAAGCAGAAGTTCCAGATGGCGTTGATGGAGCTGTACAAGAAGGAGAAGATCAATCCGGTCGGCGGCTGCCTGCCGCTGTTGCCGCAGATGATCATCTTCATGACCTTGTACTGGATGCTCGCCGAGTCGGTCGAGCTCCGTCATGCGCCGTGGTTCGGCTGGATCCAGGACCTGACCGCGCGCGATCCCTTCTTCGTGCTGCCGCTGATCAACATCGCGATCATGTGGGCGACCCAGAAGCTCACGCCGATGACCGGCATGGACCCGGCCCAGGCCAAGATGATGCAGTTCATGCCGCTGATCTTCGGCGTGATCCTGGCCTTCCTGCCGGCCGGCCTGGTGCTGTACCAGGTGGCCAACGGCGGCCTCGGCCTGCTGCAGCAGTGGCTGACCACCAAGCGCTACGCCGAAGCGCCGGCCAGCAAGGAATGACGGTCCGGTTCGCGTCCTGAACCGATCGACGAAGCCCGCCGCCAGGCGGGCTTCGTGTTTGTGCGAACGGATTCACCGGGGCATCCTTGCGATGTCTTTGCCGCGGGCTTTGCACGTGGAGCGCCGGCGGCCCCCTATCATGTCGCCCATGACCGACGCCTCCGCCCGCGACACCATCGCCGCCATCGCGACCGCGCCCGGCGCCGGCGGGGTCGGCATCGTCCGCCTGTCCGGCCCGCGTTCGCTGGCGATCGCCGAAACCGTCGCCGCGCGCGCCTTGCGTCCGCGCCATGCGCATTACGTGCGCTTCCGCGACGAACGCGACGAAACCATCGACGACGGCATCGCCCTGTACTTCGCCGCACCGGCCAGCTACACCGGCGAGGACGTGGTCGAGTTGCAGGCCCACGGCGGCCCGGCCCTGCTCGAAGCCCTGCTCGCGCGCGCTTGCGCGCTCGGCGCTCGGCGGGCGCGTCCTGGCGAGTTCAGCGAGCGCGCCTTTCTCGAAGGCCGCCTCGACCTGGCCCAGGCCGAAGCGGTGGCCGACCTGATCGCCGCGGCCGACGTCCGCGCC
>NZ_JBPKJP010000039.1:0-35527 GCF_051217035.1 Lysobacter sp. 1R34A | reverse complement strand
CCGCAGCGCGCTCGACGCCGCCCGCTCGCTCGATGCCCGCGCCGCCGGGATCGAGGAACTCAGCGCCCGCGTGCGCAGCGCCGAGGCGGCCTCGAACTGAGGCGGCGCGCGGTCCCGTAGCGATCGTGGCCGTTGTGCCGAGGGCTGCGGCCGCGGCAGCGCGGTTGGGGTCGGGTACAGCGTGCCGGCACCGCCTGAGCGATAATGCCGGGATCCTGCCAGGCCCGACGCTCACTTGCCCTTCGACCCGCCCTTCGCCGCCGTTCGATCTTCGTTGCCGCGGTGCCGCCCGCGCGCCGAGCGCGTACGGGAATGAGCGCAGCCGAACCGCGCGATGGGGTCGCGGCCGGGGTCGCGACCGTAGTGCTGTGCACCTATAACGGTGTGCGCTACCTGCCGGCCCAGCTCGACAGTCTGCTCGCGCAGCAACGGCGGCCGGACCGGATCGTGATCGCCGACGATGCCTCGACCGACGCCACCTGGACTTTGCTTGGCGAATTCGCCCGGCGGGCCGGCGAGCGCGGCATCGAGGTCGACTTGCACCGCAATCCGGCCAATCTGGGCTACCTGCGCAACTTCGAGGCGGCGTTGCGGCGCGCCGGCGACGGCATCGTGTTCCTGTGCGACCAGGACGACGTCTGGCACCCGAACAAGCTCCAGGATTTTCTCGAATGTTTCCGCCGCCGACCGGCGCTGACCGTGCTGCACGGCGACTCGCGCCTGGTCGACGGCGAAGGCCGGGATCTCGGCCAGCGCATGTTCCAGACCCTGGAGGTCGCCGATTGGGAATTGGCGGCGTTGCACGCAGGCCGGGGCTTCGACGTGCTGCTTCGGCGCAACATCGTGACCGGCGCGACGATGGCGATGCGGCGCGATCTGCTCGATCGCGCGCTGCCGATTCCGGACGGTTGGGTTCACGACGAGTGGCTGGCCCTGATCGCCGCGGCGACCGGCGAGGTCGATTGCATCGAGGCGCCGACGGTCGATTACCGCCAGCATGGCGGCAACCAGATCGGCGCGCGCCGGCGCACCCTGGTCGAGCGGCTCGGGGGCGGCAAGCAGCGGCGCGAGCACATGCAGGCGATGGTCGCCAAGCTCGACTCGCTGCGCCGGCATATCGATGGCAACCGTCTGGAGGTCGGCGCGGACAAACGCGCCGCGATCGACGCACGCTGGGCCCACCTGCGCCTGCGCCTGGCGATGCCGGCCGGCTTCGGCCGGCGCCTGCCGCTGATCCGCGAGGAATGGCGCCAGGGCCGGTATCACCGGTATTCGGCCGGGCTGCGGTCGCTGGTCTGCGACCTGCTGGGGCTGCGCTGACATGACCGCCTCCTTATCGACGGCCGCGCCGCAGCGCATCGACGTCTGCGCCGCCATCGTCACCTACCACCCGCAAATCGACTTGCTCGAACGCGTCGTCGCGGCGGTCCGGTCTCAGGTCGGGCGGGTGCAGATCTTCGACAACGCCAGCACCGGCGAGGCCCTCGAGGCCTACTTCGAGCGGCTGCGCGAGCAGGGCGTCGAGGTGTTCCGCTCCGAGCGCAACGTCGGCCTGGGCTGCGCGATCAACCACGCCGCGCGCGCCGCGCGCGCGGCCGGGTTCGGCCAGGTGCTGTTGATGGACCAGGACAGCATCGTCGATGCGGACATGGTCGCGGTGCTGATGCAGCACCTGCAGGCCCTGCGCGAGCAGGGGCCGGTGGCCGCGGTCGGGCCGCAGTTCCGCGACGAACGCACCGGCGAAGTCGCGCCGTTCGTGCAGATCGGCTTCCCGATGAACCGCAAGCTTTACGGCGGGCCGGGGCAGGTGGTCGACTGCGATTTCCTGATCACCTCGGGCACCTTGCTGCCGCTGGACGTGCTCGACACGGTCGGCGGCATGGACGAGGGTTTGTTCATCGACAACGTCGACATCGAGTGGAGCTCGCGCGCGCGCCATCGCGGCTACCGCCTGTACGGCATCTGCGATGCGCGCATGCGGCACCGCATCGGCGACCTGGTCCAGGTTTCCCGTCTGATTCCATACCGCACCGTCGTGCACAGCCCGGCCCGGCTGTACTACATGATGCGCAACCGCGTGCTGCTGTACCGCCGCGCCGAAGTGCCGCGCCGCTGGATGGCGCAGGACCTGCCGCGCCTGGTCCTGAAATTCGTCGGCACCGCCTTGTTGCTGAAACCGCGGCTGGCCTATCTGCGCGCGATGCTGCGCGGCCTGCGCGACGGTGTGCGTGGGCGGGATGGCGCGATGCCAAGTGAGTTCGGCTGAATACCGAAGCCGATGCCCCGGCCCAAGCGCCCGTCGACCCCGCCACGACCTGCGAGCAAACCTGCGATTGCGGCAGGCGCCATCGCCGCCGGTTGGTTCGGCTGAAAACCGAAGCCGACGTCCCGGCCCAAGCGCCCGTCGCCCCGGCAGCCCCGAACACCCCTGCGATGCCAGCAGGCGCGGCTCATCCTCCCTCAAGCCCCGGTCCCCGCCTGCGAAGCCCGGCGGGCCGCCGCCTCCAAGGCTGCCTTGCGCCCATCGCCACCGGCCCACTCCACCTTGCATTCACCGGGTCTGAACGCCGATGCCGCCGCTGCGGGGCCCCGGGCACGGCTCCCGGATGCCTGCGCTAGACTTGCCGAGACTCCCTGTGTTGCATATCCGTGGCCCGAATCGATTACGACGAAGACGAGGTCGACAACGACCGCGATGACAGCAACGGCCCTGCGCCGACCTGGCGCCGCCGGCTGGTGACCTGGGCCCTGGCGGCGATCGGCCTGGGGCTCGGTTTCCTGATTCCGTACACGCTCTATCTCAATCACGAGGTCGGCCAGCGCTTCGGCCAGCTGCGCTGGCAGATCCCGACCCGGGTCTATGCGCGCCCGCTCGAACTGGCGCCCGGCCTGGCCCTGGACCCGGGCACGCTGAAGACCGAACTCGACGCCGCCTCGTACCGCGAGGACAGCGGCGCGCGTCCCGGCACCTATGCGCGCGAAGGCGGCCGCTTCACCATCGCCAGCCGCGGCTTCAACGATGTCGACGGCGCGGTGCCGGCGCGGCGGATCGAAGTGGTGGTGTCCGGCGGCCGCGTCGCCAGCGTGCGCGACCTGACCTCGCGCAAGTCGCTGAAGACCACGCGCCTGGACCCGGCGCGCATCGCCACCCTGTACGGGCAGAAGCAGGAAGAGCGCCGGCTGGTGCGGATCGAGGAAGTGCCCGAGCTGCTGGTCACCGGCCTGCAGGCGGTCGAGGACCGCGACTTCGCCCACCACATGGGCATCGACCTCAGCGGCATGGCGCGCGCGGCGTTCAAGAACGTCGCCGCCGGCCGCGCCAAGCAGGGCGCCAGCACCCTGACCCAGCAGCTCGCGCGCAGCGGCCTGCTCGGCATCGGCCAGGAACAGACCCTGACCCGCAAGGGCAAGGAAATCATCTACGCCCTGCTGATGGAGGCGCGCTACGACAAGCGCACCATCCTCGAGGCGTATTTCAACCAGGTCTATCTCGGCCAGCGCGGCTCGCAGGCCATCCACGGCGTCGCCGCGGCGTCCGAGTTCTGGTTCGGCCGCGACCTGCGCGACCTCAACACCGAACAGATCGCGCTGCTGATCGGCATCGTCCGCGGCCCGTCCTACTACGACCCGCGGCGCAACCCCGAGCGCGCGCTGGAGCGGCGCAATTTCGTCCTCGGCGAAATGCACGAAACCCAGCTGATCGACGACAAGGAGTTCCAGCGCGCGCTGAAGACACCGCTCGGCATCACCCAGAACCCGGGCAACATCGCCGCCAACCGCTTCCCGGCCTATGTCGATCTGGTCCGCCGCCAACTGGCCCGCGACTATCCGGCCGATGCGCTCGCCGGCGCCGGCCTCAGCGTGATGAGCGGCATGTCGCCCTCGGCGCAGGCGCAGGCCGAAGGCGCGGTCGCGCGCACCCTCAAGAGCCTCGACGGCAAGCGCCGCCCGCCGCTGCAGGCCGGTCTGGTCGTCACCGACGTGCACAACGGCGAAGTGGTCGCGGTGGTCGGCAGCCGCGAGTTCACCCAGCACGGGTTCAACCGCGCGGTCGAAGCGCAGCGCCCGGTGGGCTCGCTGCTGAAGCCGTTCGTGTACCTGCTCGCGTTGGCGCAGCCGAACGAATTCAGCCTGGCCTCGTGGGTCGACGACTCGCCGGTCACGGTCAAGCTCGGCCGCGGCCGCAACTGGAACCCGGGCAATTCCGACGGGCGCAGCCACGGCCTGGTGCGGATGATCGATGCGCTGGCCATGTCCTATAACCAGGCCACGGTGCGGATCGGCATGAAGGTCGCGCCGGAACGCGTGGCCGACCTGATCAAGACCCTGGCCGGCATCGAAGCGCCGAACAACCCCTCGCTGATCCTCGGTGCGGTCGACCAGAGTCCGTACGCGATGGCGCAGCTGTACCAGTTCCTCGCTTCGGGCGGCGAAATCCAGCCGCTGCACGCGGTGCGCGGCGTACTCGGCAACGACGGCAAGGCGGTCAAGCGCTACGACACGGAACCGGCGCCGGCGCAGGAAGGCGACGCGATCGCCGCGCGCCTGATCACCATCGCCCTGCAGCAGGCGGTCAGCAACGGTACCGGCCGGCAGTTGATCGGCGACGGCCTCGGCCGACTCTCGCCGGCGGGCAAGACCGGCACCAGCAACGACGGCCGCGACAGCTGGTTCGCCGGCTGGACCGGCGACCACCTGGCGGTGATCTGGGTCGGCAACGACCAGAACCAGACCACCGGCCTGTACGGCGCGACCGGTGCGATGCGGGTGTGGTCGGCGATCTTCTCGCGCCTGCCGACCGCGCCGCTCAAGGTCACCGACAAGGGCCTCGATTGGCAGTCGGTGATCGGCACCCACGCCACCGACGCCAGCTGCGCCGGTGCGCGCCGCTTCCCGTTCGTGGCCGGTTACGCGCCGCAATACGCGCCGTGCCCGGCGCCGCAGGCCGAAGGCGAATCCTCCGGCGGCGGTTGGCGCGAATGGTTCGGCCTGGGCAAGGACAATGAAGATCCCGCGCGCGAACCGGAGCCGTCTCCCGATTCCCCGCCCCCGGAGCAGTAAGTCATGCATTGCAGTGAATCCACCGGCGCCTTCCCCCGAGGGGCCCGGCGCAAAGGCGTCGTCCTGGTCGCGCTGGCTTGCCTGGCCAGCGCCTGCGCGGTAGCGCCGCCGCAGCCCACCCAGTTGGCCGAAGCGAATTTCAACGGCGAGGCCGCGGTCGCCGCGGTGCGCGCCGCCGCCGGCGGCGCCGCACGCGAACTCGACGTGCAGCCGATCCGCGACCCGCAAGTCGAGGATCTGCGGCAGCAGGCCGCGCAGCTGGAACGCGCCCGCAAGTACGCCGAAGCCGCCGCCGCGCTCGACCAGGCCTTGCAGATCAACGCCGCCGACCCGGCCCTGCTGCAGGAACGCGCCGAGGCGGCGCTGCTGCAGCACCGTCTCGACGACGCCGAGCGTTATGCGCAGAAGGCGTTCGATTCCGGCTCCCAGATCGGCCCGCTGTGCCGTCGTCATTGGGCAACCATCGTCCAGGTGCGCCAGGCCAAGCTCGACGGGGTCGGCGCGGCGATGAAACTGGCGCAGAAGCAGGAGCACTACGACGCCCTGGTGCCGCAGCGCAGCCAGCTCACCGAGGCGAAGAAGCAGGCCCAGGCCAAGATCGACGTCTGCACGGTCGCGGCGCCCGCAAGATACTGAGCCGGATATGGAACCCAGCCGCCTTGGCGTAGCCAGTCGTGCCGCGCTGAGCGAGGGCGGCGATCTCGCGCGCAACATCGCCGCGTTCGCGCCGCGCTCGGCCCAGCAGGACCTGTCGGTAGCGATCGCCGACGCCTTCGAATCGCGTACCGCCCTGCTCGCCGAAGCCGGCACCGGCACCGGCAAGACCTTCGCCTACCTGGTCCCGGCCTTGCTGTCGGGGCTCAAGACCATCGTCTCGACCGGTACCCGAGCGCTGCAGGATCAGCTCTATCACCGCGATTTGCCGCGGGTGCGCGACGCGCTGGGCGTCGGCCTGAAGACCGCGTTGCTGAAAGGCCGCGCCAATTATCTGTGCAAGTACCGCACCGAGCAGGCCAAGGGCGAGCCGCGCTTCACCAGCCGCGAATACGCCGCCCAGTTCCAGCGCATCGTCAGCTGGGCCGGGCGCACGCGCATGGGCGATCTGGCCGAACTGGACGCCCTGCCGGAAGATTCGCCGCTGCTGCCCATGGTGACCTCGACCGCGGAGAACTGCCTCGGCAGCGAGTGCCCGATGTTCGGCGACTGCTTCGTGGTCCAGGCGCGCCAGCGCGCCCAGGCCGCCGACTTGGTCGTGGTCAATCATCATCTGCTGCTCGCCGACCTGGCCCTGAAACAGGAAGGCTTCGGCGAAATCCTGCCGGGCGCGCGGGCCTTCGTCGTCGACGAGGCGCATCAGCTGCCCGACCTGGCCTCGCAGTTCTTCGGCGAGGCGATCAGTGCGCGGCCGCTGGTCGAATTGGCGCGCGACGCCCTGGCCGAATGCAAGCAGGTCACCGGCGCGCTCGCGAGCGTGCAGGGGCCGGCGCGCGAACTCGAACAGGCGGTGCGCACGGTGCGCGCAGCGATGGACGAATTGCCGGTGCGCGCGACCCGCCGCCGCGCCGCCGAATCGCTGGAAGTGGAAGCCGCGTTCGATACGCTCGCCGCCGCCCTGCGCGGCATGCGCAGCACGCTGGAACCGTTGCGTGGCGCCGCGCCGGGTTTCGACAGCTGCCATGCCCGGGCCAAGGATTTCGAAGCCAAGCTGAGGCGCTGGCGCGGCCCGACGGTCGCGCGTGCGCCGGTCGAAATCGAGCTCGTCGAGGAAGACGACGATTTCGAGCCGCCGCGCCGGCCCGTCGCGGAGGTCGCGGTCGCAGCGGACGACAGCGACGATGCCGTCGACGAGGAAGAGGAAGAGCAGGCGCCGGCCGGCCCCGACAGCAGCGTGCTGTGGTACGAGCTCACCGCGCGCGGTTTCCGCCTCAGCCGCACCCCGCTCGATGTCGCCGGCCCCTTGGCCGAACATCGCGAACGCTCGCGCGCATCGTGGGTGTTCACCTCGGCGACCCTGGCGATCGGCGGCCAATTCCGGCACTACGCGACCAAGCTCGGCCTGGTCGAGCCCAAGACCTTGCTTGCGCCGAGCCCGTTCGACTGGGCCGAGCAAGCGCTGTGCTATCTGCCGACCGGACTGCCCGACCCGGTGGTGCGCCATTACAACGAGAGCATGGTCGACAAGCTGCGACCGGTGCTCGAAGCCTCCGGCGGCCGTGCCTTCGTCCTGTTCGCCTCGCACCGCGCCTTGCGCGAAGCCGCCGAACTGTTGCGCGGCGGCCCCTGGCCCTTGTTCGTGCAGGGCGAAGCGCCGCGTCACGTGCTGCTGGAACGCTTCCGCGCTTCCGGCAACGGCGTGCTGCTCGGCGCGGCGAGCTTCCGCGAGGGCGTCGACGTGGCCGGCGAGGCGCTCAGCGTGGTGGTGATCGACAAGCTGCCGTTCGCCGCCCCCGACGACCCGGTGTTCGAAGCGCGGCTGGACGCGATCCGCCGCAGCGGCGGCAATCCGTTCCGCGACGAACAACTGCCGCAGGCGGTGATCGCGCTGAAGCAAGGCGCCGGGCGCTTGATCCGCAGCGAAACCGATCGCGGCGTGCTGGTGCTGTGCGACCCACGCTTGATCTCCAAGAGCTACGGCAAGACCTTCCTGGATTCGCTCCCGCCGTTGCCGCGCACGCGCCGGATCGAGGACGTGGCCGGTTTCTTCGCCGGCGAGCCCTTGCATCTAGAATCGTCCTCGTCGGTCGATGAGGACCACTACCGCTGATCCGCGAGGAGGGTAGGACCATGACGGAACGCAAATCGCGCGTGCACGGCCTGGGGGGCGTGTTCTTCAAGGCCGACGATCCGGCCGCGCTGGCGGCCTGGTACGCCAGGCATCTCGACGTCGGCACCGAAAACTGGGGCGGCGCCCTGTTCCCCTGGGGCCGGCTCGATGCCGACGGCCGGGCGACCGGCGAGAAGGGCTATACGCTGTGGTCGCCGTTCAAGGCCGACACCGAGTACTTCCAGCCCAGCAGCAAGCCCTACATGGTGAATTTCCGCGTCGACGACCTCGAATCGACCCTGGCCGGCCTGCGCGAAGAAGGCTGCCAGGTGCTCGACCGCTTCGAGGACGGCGAGCAGGGCAAGTTCGGCTACGTGCTCGACCCCGAAGGCGGCCTGATCGAGCTGTGGCAGCCGAACCCGAACGACCCGGCGGTCGCCGACGGCGAGTGAGGCGCCGCTCCGCCGGCACCGTGCGAGCGCACGCAGGCGCGGCGGCCGCGGCACCGCCCGCATGAGACAATCGCGGCGCGCAACGGCCGCCCGACATCATCGAGCCCCATGAAACTGCTAGCGTTCGAAACCGCCACCGAAGCCTGTTCCGTCGCCTTGTGGCTGGACGGCGAAGTGCGCGAGCGCTTCGAACTGGCGCCGCGCCGCCACGCCGAGCTGTCCTTGCCCTGGGCCGAGCAGTTATTGGCCGAGGCCGGCGTGCGCCGATCCGAACTCGATGCCATCGCGATCAGCCGCGGCCCCGGCGCGTTCACCGGCGTGCGCCTGGCGATCGCGATCGCGCAAGGCATCGCTCTGGCGCTGGACCGTCCGATCGTGCCGGTATCGACCCTGGCCGTGCTGGCCCTGCGCGCGCAACCGCTCGCCGGCGCGAACGCCGGCGCCGATGCGCTTCGCGTGTATGCCGCGATCGATGCGCGCATGGGCGAGGTCTACACCGGCGCCTTCGAGTTGCGCGGCGGCGATGCGCGCGCGCTCGACGAAGAAACCGTGGTCGCTCCCGATGCGGCCGCGGTGCCCGGCGACGCCGCCGGTTGGCTCGGCGTCGGCACCGGCTTCGCCGCGGTCCACGGCGCCCTGCAACAGCGCCTGGGCTCACGTTTCGCCGGCATCGATGCCGAAGCCCTGCCGCACGCGGCCGACCTCGCGCGCTTGGCCGCACTCGCGCATGCGCGCGGCGAAGCGGTCGCCCCCGAACTCGTCGAGCCGGCCTACCTGCGCAACAACGTCGCCCTGACCATCGCCGAGCAGGTCGCCCTGCGCAGCGAACGCAAGGCCGCACCCTGACTCATCGCGCAGGTTCGCGCAGTCGTTCAGACATGACCGCATGAGTTCGCTCATGTGACTGGAGTTGGATGCTGATGGCGAGGTTTCAGCCCCTCACTTGGCTTTACGATGTGATCGTCGAGGACGAAGGCATTCGCTTCGTGATTTTCAAGAAACTGACTGCTCACTTTCTCGAAAGGGACCGCATTGAAGAGGTCGTGGAGGTCGGCATGGCCTCGATAGGCTCTTTCTCGGCGTTCAACTTCAAGAGCCGATTTCTTGTCCGATCCTTCATGATCCGCTTGAAACGCGGCTGGTTCGCACGCCAAGTACTGATCACCCCTGCCAATGCCGAACAGTTCGAGGCTTGGTTGAGGCGGCACGGAATCGGAGTCAGATAGACATCTTGCAACAGGCCTGACAAGACGGGCGCCGTTATTCGCACGTCCCTACTAATGAAGACGCAGGTGATGAACGCCGTGCTCGGATACGATGAATGAATCCGCGACGGTAGGCCAACGCAAGGCGAGCCGACCCGGGCCATGCAGAGCCTCACTCGTCCACCAGCGACCCGCCCGGCAGGAAATTCCAGGTGCGGGTGACGTGCAGGACGTCGGGGTTTTCTTCGGTGCGCGGCAGCGGCGGGTAGGGCTCGGCCAGCTTGGCGATGCGCAGGGCCGAGGCGTCGAGCAGGGCGATGCCGCTGCTGCGGATGATGTCGGCGCGTTCGACGCTGCCGTTGCGGCGCACCGCGACGCTGATCACCACTTGCCCGGCGAGCCGGCGGCGGCGGGCTTCGTCGGGGTAGTTGAGGTTGCCGACGCGCTCGACCCGATCGACCCATTCGCGCAGGTAGCCGGCCCAGGCGTACTCGGTGGTGCTGGCCGAGACGAACTTGCGGGTCGGGCGCTTGGCGTAGCGCTCCGAGCGCATGTGGATCTCGGCGGCCAGGCGGGCCATGTCGATGTCGTGTTCGATCTTGCGCGGGCCGGGCGGCAGCGGCCGCTCGGTCGGGGTCTGGGTGCTGCGGTCGCGCGCGGTCACGGTCTCGCCGCGGGTGCTGCTGACCACGCGCGCGACCGGTTCGGGCTGGGCGGTCGGCGACTGCGCGCGCAGCGCCATCTGGGCGACGCCGGCCTCGGCCTGCGGGGCCGGGCCGGACTGGTTGTCGCGCGGGCGCGTGCTCTTGTCGTGCTCGCCGCCGCCCTGGTTGTTGGCCTGGGCCAGGAAGTCGGCCTGCTTGGGCGTCAGCGCGGTCTGGGTCTGGGTCAGGATCACGTCCAGGGTCGGCACGACCGGCGCGGCCTGTTCCAGGGTGTAGCCGACGCCGAGCACGACGATGCCGTGCACCAGCAGCGACAGCACCATGGTCGCGCTGAAGCGCTGCGGTCCGGCGATACCGCCGGCCGGGGAGGCGGGGGCGACGGCGCTCATGCGGCCTGGGCGGCGACGCGGGCCTCGATCGCGTCGAACAGCAGTCCGGCGATGTTGAGGCCGAATTGTTCGTCGAGCTCGCGGATGCAGGTCGGGCTGGTGACGTTGAGCTCGGTCATGTAGTCGCCGATCACGTCCAGGCCGACGAACAGCATGCCGCGGCGCTTCATCTCCGGGCCGACTTCGGCGGCGATCCAGCGGTCGCGCTCGCTGAGCGGGCGGCCTTCGCCGCGGCCGCCGGCGGCGAGGTTGCCGCGGAACTCGTCGCCCTGCGGGATGCGGGCCAGGGCGTAGTCCACCGGCACGCCGTCGACCAGCAGGATGCGCTTGTCGCCGTCGCTGATCTCCGGCAGGTACTTCTGCGCCATGACCAGGTGGCGGCCCCCGTCGGACAGGGTCTCCAGGATCACGTTGACGTTCGGTTCGCCGGCGCGGACGCGGAAGATCGAGCGCCCGCCCATGCCGTCTAGCGGCTTGAGCACGGCTTCCTGATGGAAGGCGAGGAATTCCTTGACCGCGGCCGCATTGCGGCTGACCAGGGTCGCCGCGCAGCACTGCGGGAACAGCAGGGCGGCGAGCTTTTCGTTGTAATCGCGCAGGCCCTGCGGGTCGTTGACCACGAAGGCGCCGGCGCGCTGGGCCATGCTCAGGATCTGGGTGTCGTGCAGGTACTCGGCGTCGACCGGCGGGTCCTTGCGCATCAGCACAACGTGACCCATAGTCAGTTTAATTTGTGACCAGGTTCCCAGTTTGTACCAGCCACTGGGGTCGTCGCGCACTTCCAGAGCCGTCGCCTTCGCCATCGCATGACCACCGTGTAGGCTCAGTCCGCCCGGCTGCACGTACCAAAGCCGATGTCCCCGGCGCTGCGCTTCCAGTAGCATGGCGAAGGTCGAGTCCTTGGCGATCTTGATCGACCCGATCGGGTCCATCACGACGACGATGTCCAACGGCATGGGAACGGAATCCTGAAAGATTGACGGCGATGGTAGCAGGCGGGTCGCCGGTATCTGTCATGATGACGGGGTCGGAAACGGTCGCGCTGCGTCCATTTGCGACACGCAGCGATCAACAGGCTACTGCGCGATGCGACGGGGCGACGATGCGCGGACCGATGAACCGGCCTGCACAACGTTCGGTAGCGCACGGCGAGCCTGTTCCGGACGACGGAATCGCTGCGTATTCAGTTTCCAGGCACGGAATGCGCGCTTGACAGCCTGCGTGCGGCTTGGAATAAAGACGGCTTCGCGACGCCCGGGGAAATCGGCGTTCGCAATGGGGGATACAAAGAATGCTCGACGAGGTTCGTAGCGGCAGCCTCGATGGTCTAAGGGTCATGGTGATCGACGATTCCAAGACCATCCGTCGAACCGCCGAGACACTGTTGAAACGCGAAGGGTGCGAGGTGGTCACGGCCATCGACGGATTCGAAGCGCTGGCGAAGATCGCCGACCAGCAGCCACAGATCATTTTCGTGGATATCATGATGCCGCGTCTGGACGGTTATCAGACGTGCGCGCTCATCAAGAACAATCAACTGTTCAAGGGCACGCCGGTGATCATGCTGTCTTCGAAGGACGGCCTGTTCGACAAGGCGCGGGGCCGCATCGTCGGGTCCGAGCAATACCTGACCAAGCCTTTTACGCGCGAGGAACTCCTCGACGCGATCCGCAAGCACGTACACGCCTGACCGGGGGGTAAGGCACACCATGGCACGCATCCTGCTTATCGAGGACTCGCCGACGGATACCGCGGTCCTGACCCAGTTGCTTCAGCGCAATGGGCACGAAGTCTTCGCTTCGGGCAGCGCCGAGGACGGCATCGAAGCCTGCAAGCGCGAGCTGCCGGACCTGGTGATGATGGACGTGGTGTTGCCGGGCATGAACGGGTTCCAGGCCACGCGCGCGCTCAGCCGCGACGCGCAGACCAGCGCGATCCCGGTCCTGATCGTGAGCACCAAGGGCATGGACACCGACCGCGCCTGGGGCATGCGCCAGGGCGCGCGCGACTACATCGTCAAACCGCCGCGCGAGGACGAACTGATCGCGCGGATCAACGCATTGCTGGGTAACTGAAACGATGACGCTCAAGCCGCCGTTCGATGTGCTGACCGATTACGAGCGCCGCAGTCTGGCGCACGTGCCCGGGCTGCCCGAACAGCTCGACGCGCCCGGCCTGTGGCGCGGCGTCGGCTACCGCATCGGCGAACGGCGCCTGGCGTCGACCTTCGCCGAGGTGGTGGAAATCCTGTCGCTGCCGCAGGTCACCCACGTCCCCGGCTCGCAGCCGTGGATGCTCGGCCTGGCCAACGTCCGCGGCAACCTGCTGCCGATCGTCGACCTCAAGCAGTTCCTGGAAGGCGAGCGCACGGTGCTGCACGAGGGCCAGCGCATCCTGCTGGTGCGCCAGCCCGGCGGCGACGTCGCGGTATTGATCGACGAGCTCTACGGCCAGCGCAGCTTCCACGACCAGCAGCAGATCGCTCTCGAGGAAGGCGCCGAGCAGGGCCTCACCGAGGGCCGCTACGCGTATTTCATCGACCGGGCCTACCGCCTGGACGACCGTTACTGGGGCATCTTCAGCCTCGACCGCCTGGCCCGCACTCCCGAATTCCGACAAGCAGCGGCCTGAGCCGCTCCCTTCATCAGCCCGACTAGTAAGTTCACCGAGGTTTGCGAACCATGAGCACTGTGATGGACAACGCCGGCAAGAGCCGCCTTCTGGGCGCCAACACCTGGCTGATCGTACTGGCCGTATCGGTGCTGGTGTTCGGTCTCAACACAGGCTATGCGACCTGGAAAGGCGCCAGGCTCGGCGGCGCCGGTTCGGCGGCCTCGAACCTGCAGGTGAACTCGCAGAAGCTCGCCATTCAAGGCCGCGAAGCGGTCGGCGGCGCGAAGGACGCGTTCGCCGAGTTCAAGAAGACCAAGGCCGCGATCGACGAAGACGTGCAGACGCTCAACGCCAACTTCGGCGACACCGCCGGCGTGTCGGGCCCGATCGGCGTGGTCAGCAAGAGCTGGCAGCCGCTGGGCCAGAGCGCCGAGCAGGTGATCGCGAGCGAGAAGGCGGTGCTGGCGCTGGCCGGCAACGCCGACAGCTTCTCCAGCCGCGTGCCGCAACTGCAGGCGCGCCTGGACGAACTGGTCCGCGCCATGTCGGCCTCCGGCTCGCCGTCCTCGCAGGTCTACATCGCCCTGCGCCAGGTCGTGCTGTCGGCGACCATGGCCCGACGCATCACCGAAATCCGCGCCGGCGGCAGCGGCGCCGGCATGGCCGGCGAAGCGCTGGTCCGCGACGCCACCGTGTTCGGCAACGTCCTGACCGGCCTGCGCAAGGGCGACACCTCGTTCGGCGTGACCGCGCTGTCGAACTCCAGCGCGCTCGCCGCGCTCGGCCAGGCCGAGGCGCTGTGGCTGGAAATGAAGAAGGACCTCGACGCGATCTCGGCCAGCTCCAAGGACCTGTTCCAGGCCCAGGCCGCGGCCGAATCGATCACCAGCGGCTCGGAACGGCTGTTGAGCGAAAGCGAAACGCTGTTCAGCGCCTTCACCGCGTTCGGCTCGCTGCGCGACAAGAGCGTGTTCGGCAACCTGTGGCTGTCGATCATCTCCGGCCTGGCCGCGCTGGTCGCGATCGCCGGCTTGCTGTTCTCGCTGAACTACGCCCAGCAGCGCCGCTACCAGACCACCAAGGAACTCAACGACCGCAACCAGGAGGCCATCATGCGCCTGCTGGACGAAATGGGTTCGCTCGCAGAAGGCGACCTGACGGTCAAGGCGACGGTGACCGAGGACATGACCGGCGCGATCGCCGACTCGATCAACTTCGCCGTCGAGCAGCTGCGCAGCCTGGTGCAGACCATCACCGACACCTCGGTGCAGGTCGCCTCCTCGGCCCAGGAAACCCAGGCCACCGCGATGCACCTGGCCGAAGCGGCCGAACACCAGGCCCAGGAGATCAACTCCGCCTCCGACCGCATCAGCGAAATCGCCGCCTCGATCGACCAGGTCTCGAAGAACTCGGCCGAGTCGGCCGACGTGGCGCAGCGCTCGGTGCAGATCGCGACCAAGGGCGCGGGCGTGGTGCGGCAGACGATTCAGGGCATGGACTCGATCCGCGACCAGATCCAGGAAACCTCGAAGCGAATCAAGCGCCTGGGCGAAAGCTCGCAGGAAATCGGCTCGATCGTCGAACTGATCAACGACATCTCGGAACAGACCAACATCCTGGCGTTGAACGCGGCCATCCAGGCGGCATCGGCAGGCGAGGCGGGCCGCGGCTTCGCGGTCGTGGCCGACGAAGTGCAGCGACTCGCAGAACGCGCCTCCAACGCAACCAAGCGAATCGAGACGCTGGTCCAGACAATTCAGTCCGACACCAACGAAGCTGTCAGCTCGATGGAACAGACGACCTCGGAAGTGGTCGCGGGTGCGCGCCTGGCCGAGGACGCCGGTACCGCGCTGGGCGAGATCGAAAAGGTGTCGTCCGACCTGTCGAACCTCATTCAGGGCATTTCCAGTGCGGCCCAGCAGCAGTCCAGCGCCGCCTCGAACATCACCCAGACCATGAACACGATTCAGCAGATCACCTCGCAGACCTCGCAAGGCGCCAACCAGACCGCAGCGTCGATTGGAAACCTGGCGCAACTGGCGGCCGACCTGCGCCGTTCGGTTGCCGACTTCAAGCTGCCGGCCTGACCCGGCGGCAGCCGAGACACGACGCGGCGCTTTGAAACGGCGGCTTTGGGACGGGATTAAAAGAAGGGTTGTATCGAGGATGAAGCTTCCGACACATCGCTGCCAGAGCCACGGTCCGCGTCTGCGACGCGGTCCCGCCGACGGGCGGGTCGCGTCATGACCGCGTTGCGCGAAGCGATCGACACCACCACGCTGGGCTGGATCAAGCCCGAGCTGGACGAAACCCTGCGCCAGGCGCGCCAGGAGATCGAGGCATTCGCCGAAGATCCCGCCGACGCCTCGCGCATGCGGGTCTGCGCGAACCATCTGCATCAGGTGCACGGCACCCTGCGGATGGTCGAGCTGTACGCGCCGGCCATGGTCGCCGAGGAGATGGAGCGTCTGGCCATCGCCCTGCAGCAGGGCCAGGTCGCCGACCGCGACGAGGCCTGCGCGGCGCTCATGCGCGGCGTGGTGCTGCTGCCCGACTACCTGGAACGGTTGCAGGGCGGGCATCGCGACATTCCGATCGTGCTGCTGCCGCTGCTCAACGAGCTGCGCGCCACGCGCGGCGAGTCCGGACTCAACGAAAGCGTCCTGTTCGCCCCCAATCTCGACCGTCCGCTGCCGGCGCATCTGCCGCCGCCGCTGCCGGTCGGCAGCGCCGCCGGCCGCAACGCCAGCGCGCCGCACCTGGCTTCGCTGCGCGACGCCCTGGCCGGCTGGCCGGAAGACGGCGCGCCCTCGAACCCGGCCCAGCTCGCCTCCGCGATCGACGGCCTGCTCGCCGACGTCGTGCTGGAACCGGTGCGGCGCATGCTGTGGGTGGCCTCGTCGGTCGCCCACGCCCTGCGCGACGGCGCGTTGCCGGCGACCCGCGCCCTGCGCCAGGCTTTCGGCGGCGTCGACCGCGAAGCGCGGCAGATGCTGTCCGACGACGGCTTCAGCGCGCCGCGCGGCGAACCCGCGGCCGAGCCGACCCGTCAGCTGCTGTATCACGTCGCCCACAGCGACGGCCGCCACCCGGCGCTCGACGACCTGCGCCAGACCTTCGAACTCGCCGCGCACCTGCCCAGCGAGTCGGAACTCGAACACGCCCGCGGCAGCCTCAGCGGCCGCAACCGCGCGCTGCTCGACACCGTCGCGGCGGCGATCAAGGAAGACCTGCTGCGGGTCAAGGACGCCCTCGACCTGCACCTGCGCACCAACCAGACCGACCCCGGCGAATTGCGTCCGCAGGTCGACGCGCTGGCCCGGGTCAGCGACACGCTGGGCATGATGGGGCTGGGCATGGCCCGCACCGTGGTGCTGCAGCAGCGCGAAGCCATGCACGAAATCGTCGAGGGCCGTCGCGCCGCCGACGAGGGCACCTTGCTCGACGTGGCCGGCGCCTTGCTCTATGTCGACGCCTCGCTGGACGACCAGGTCTCGCGCCTGGGCCTGCCGGACGACAAGGCCGAAGAGGACCTGCTCGCCGGCGAGGCGCGCAAGGTGCTCGACGTGGTCGCCCGCGAAGCCATCGCCAACTTCGGCGACGCGCGCCAGTCCTTCGTCGCCTTCGTCGAGACCAAGTGGGACCACGACGAGCTGACCGAAGTGCCGCGCGTGCTCGACGAAGTCGCCGGCGCCCTGCGCATGATCGAGCTGCCGCTGGCGGCCGATTACCTGACCGGGGTCAAGCGCTACACCGAAGTCGAACTGATCGGCCGCCGCCGCGTGCCCAGCGGCCAGCAGCTCGACACCCTGGCCGATGCGCTGGCGAGCCTGGAGTACTACCTCGAAGCGCTGCGCGAGCAGCGCCCGAACCGCGACGACATCCTCGACATCGCCCGCCAGAGCCTGGAAACCCTGCGCTATTGGCCGCTGCCGGACGTGATCCGGGTCGAACCGGCGGCCGAAGCCGCAGCGTCCGCGACGGTCGCCGCGACGCCGGCCGACGCATCGCAGGCCGACGCATCGCAGGCGCCGGCGGGCGAGACCTCGGCGGCCGAAGCCGTCGCCACCGACGGCCTCGAATCGTCCGATAGCGAACCGACGCTGGCAGCGCCGCCTTCAATCGAAGCCTTTGCGGCCGACACCGCCGAAGCTACCGCGGCGATGCAGGCCGAAGCCGTCGCCGCCGACGCCGCAAGCGAATCCACCGCGTCAGAAACCTCCGTGGCCGAGGCCGGCACTGCCGCAGCCGGCGCCGACACGGCGACCCCGGCGCATGCCGGCGGTGCGCTGATCGACGCCTCCCTGCTCGACGCGGTGCCCGACGCGGCGCCGTCGATGCTCGGCCAGTCGGCCGCGACCGGCGGCTTCGAACAGGTCGACGACATCGACGACGAAGTGCGCGAGATCTTCCTCGAGGAATTCGAAGAGGAAATCGCCAACCTCGACAACCTGCTGCCGGCCTGGCGCGAAGCGCCGGACGATCTGGCGCGCGTGCAGCCGGTGCGGCGCGTGTTCCACACCCTCAAGGGCAGCGGCCGCCTGGTCGGCGCGCGCACCCTGGGCGAGTTCAGCTGGAACATCGAAAACCTGCTCAACCGCGTGCGCGAACACGGCCGCGCGGCGAGCCCGGAAGTGATCGACCTGGTCGAGCACGCCCATCGCGCGCTGCCGGGCTTCTACGCCGCCCTGCGCAACCAGGGCCCGCTGACGATCGACGTCGCCGGCATCGAGGCGCACGCCGATCTGCTCGCGACCGGCGAAGAGGCTTTCTATAAGCCGCCGCAAGCCGCCATCGAAGCCGAAGCCGTGGCCGCGCCGGCGATCGACGGGCCTTACGTGCCGGCTTCGGTCGACCCGGTCCTGCTCGAAATCCTCGACGGCGAAGTGGCCGGCCATCTGGTCACCATCGAAGCCTGGCTCGCGGCGTCGCAGCCGCTACCGCAGCTCGCCAACGACGGCCTGCAGCGTTCGATCCACACCTTGAACGGCGCCTTCGCGATGACCGAAGTGCCGGTCATCACCGACGTCACCGCGCCGACCGAAGCCTACGTCAAGCGCCTGCTCGCCAGCGCCGCGCCGGCCAGCGCCGAAGGCGTGGCCGCGTTGACCGCGGTGGCCGACGCGATCCGCCGCACGGTCGAGGCGCTGAAGTCGCCGACCCCGCACGTGCCGATGTTCCTCGGCCTGCCCGAACGCATCGCCGCGTTGCGCGACAGCCTGCCCGACGCGCGCTCGCCGATGATCGCCGAGGAGATCTACCACGACGACGTCCTGCCGGAAGGCCAGGACCTGTCGGAGCTCACCGTCAACGACCTCAGCGCGTTCGGCGATTACGACCCCGCGCGCGAATTCGGCCAGGCCGACGGCGACGCCGCCGCGCCGAAGCCGGTCTCGCGGACCGATTTCGACGGCGACGAACTGAGCCTGGGGCTCGACCTGTTGCCGAGCGGTTTCGCCGACAGCACCTTGGAAGCCGCGCGTCTCGAGGCCGAGCGCGCCGAAGCGGCTCGTCTCGAGGACGAGCGCCTCGAAGCCGAACGTCTGGCTGCCGAGCAGGCCGAAGTCGAGCGTCTCGAGGCCGAACGCCTGGCCGCCGAGCAGGCCGAGGCCGAACGCCTCGAAGCCGAGCGTCTGGCCGCCGAGCAGGCCGAAGCCGAGCGTCTCGAAGCCGAGCGCCTGGCTGCCGAGCAGGCCGAAGCCGAGCGCCTCGAAGCCGAGCGCCTGGCTGCCGAGCAGGCCGAAGCCGAGCGCCTCGAAGCCGAGCGCCTGGCTGCCGAGCAGGCCGAAGCCGAGCGTCTCGAAGCCGAGCGCCTGGCTGCCGAGCAGGCCGAAGCCGAGCGTCTCGAAGCCGAGCGCCTGGCCGCCGAGCAAGCCGAGGCCGAACGCCTGGAAGCCGAGCGCCTGGCCGAGGAAGAGCGCCTCGAATACGAGCGCCTCGAAGCCGAGTACGCCGCCGAAGCTCAGCGCGCCGAACAGGCCCGCCTGGAAGAAGCGGCGCGCCTCGAAGCCGAACGCATCGCCGCCGAACAGACCGAAGCCGAGCGACTCGAAGCCGAGCGCCTGGTTGCCGAACAGGCCGAAGCCGAGCGCCTGGCCGCCGAACAGGCCGAAGCCGAGCGACTCGAAGCCGAGCGCCTGGCCGCCGAACAGGCCGAAGCCGAACGTCTCGAAGCCGAGCGCCTGGCCGCCGAGCAAGCCGAAGCCGAGCGCCTCGGAGCCGAGCGCCTGGCCGCCGAACAGGCCGAAGCCGAGCGTCTCGAAGCCGAGCGCCTGGCCGCCGAACAGGCCGAAGCCGAACGTCTCGAAGCCGAGCGCCTGGCTGCCGAACAGGCCGAAGCCGAACGTCTCGAAGCCGAGCGCCTGGCTGCCGAGCAGGCCGAGGCCGAACGTCTCGAAGCCGAACGCCTGGCCGCCGAACAGGCCGAAGCCGAGCGCCTGGAATACGAACGTCTCGAAGCCGAATACGCCGAGGCCGACCGCCTCGCACGCGAGCAGGCCGAGGCCGACGCCCAGGCCGATGCCGCTGCCGAACAGCCGGCGACCGATCTGGCCCAGGCCCGTCTCGACGACCGCGGCACCGACAGCGAAGCCGCGGCCAACGACAACGACGAAGCGCCCGGCGCCGAGGTCGAACGTCCGGCCGCAGCGGTCGCCGCGGGCGCCAGCTCGGCGGTGCAGACCGGTATCGCCGCCGGCGTGCCGGCCGCCCTGGCCGCGATCTTCGCGCACGCCTCCAACGCCGATCCCGACCCGGACGAAGCGCTCGACGTCAGCGAACTCGATCCCGAACTCGTCGACATCTTCGTCGAAGAGGGCGGCGACCTGCTCGATCATTCCGACGGCCTGCTCGCGCAACTGCGCGAGACCCCCGGCGAACGCGAACCGCTGGTCGGCCTGCAGCGCGATCTGCACACGCTCAAGGGCGGCGCGCGCATGGCCGGCATCATGGCCGTGGGCGAACTCGGCCACGTCATGGAGTCGCTGCTCGAAGCGGTCGTGGACCATCGCACCGAACTCGGTCGCGACGGCCTGGTCCTGCTCGAACGCGGGTTCGACCGCCTGCACGCCATGATCACGCGGGTCGGCACCGGCCGCGCGATCGCGATGCCGGAAGCCCTGATCTCGGTGTTCGAAGCGCGCTGGCGCGGCGAGGCGATGCCGAGCTTCGCCGGTCTCGAACCGGTCGAAGCCCAGGCCGCCCAGCCGCAACCGCAGGCCAAGCCGGTCGCGGCCGAGCAGGACGGCCTCAAGCCGCTGTCGGCGCCGATCATCGACGCGCCGCTCGGCGACGAAGACGAGATCGGCGTGCGGGCGCCGCAGGAACAGGTGCGCATCCGCGCCGACCTGCTCGATCGCCTGGTCAATTACGCCGGCGAAGTCGCGATCTATCGCGCCCGCCTGGAGCAGCAGCTGGGTGCGTTCCGCGGCGCGATCGCGGAAATGGCGCAGACCAACCTGCGCATGCGCGACCAGCTGCGCCGCCTGGAAATCGAAACCGAAGCGCAGATCATCGCGCGCTACCAGCGCGAGGGCGATGCGGGCGATCAGTCGTTCGATCCGCTCGAGCTCGACCGCTTCTCGACCCTGCAGCAACTGTCGCGCGCGCTGACCGAATCGGCGGCCGACCAGAACAGCCTGCAGAACACCCTCGACGACCTGACCCGCCAGTACGAAACCCTGCTGTTGCAGCAGTCGCGAGTCAGCTCGGAGTTGCAGGAAGGCCTCATGCGCACGCGCATGGTGCCGTTCGACACCCTGCTGCCGCGCCTGCGCCGCGTGGTTCGCCAAGCGTCCAGCGAGCTCGGCAAGCAGGTCACGCTCAAGCTCGAAGGCACCCAGGGCGAACTCGACCGCAACGTGCTCGAACGCATGACCGCGCCGCTGGAGCACATGCTCCGCAACGCCGTCGCGCATGGCCTGGAGCGTCCGGAACAGCGTCGCGCCGCCGGCAAGCCGGAAGAAGGCACGGTGCGCATCGCGGTGCGCCGCGAAGGTTCGGAAGTCGTGCTCGAAGTGGCCGACGACGGCGCCGGTCTCGACCGCGCGGCGATCCGCCGCCGCGGCGAGGAACGCGGCCTGGTCCGCGCCGACGCGGTCATCGCCGAAGCCGACCTGGACTCGCTGATCCTCGAACCGGGCTTCTCCACCGCCGACGAGGTCAGCCGCCTCGCCGGTCGCGGCGTCGGTATGGACGTGGTCGCCAGCGAAGTCCGCCAGCTCGGCGGCACCCTGGACATCCACTCGCGTCCGGGCCACGGCGTCCACTTCACCCTGCGCCTGCCGCAGACGCTTGCGGTCACCCAGGCGGTGTTCGTGCGCATCGGCGACATCACCTTCGCCGTGCCGATCGCTTCGGTGCGCGGCGTCGGCCGCCTGTCGCGCGAACTGCTCGACGCGGGCGAGGCGAACTACCGTTACGGCGGCGAAGACTATGTCGTCCACGACCTCGGCACCCTGATCGGCCACGCGCCGGCCAAGGCCGAAGGCCAGCTGCAGATGCCGTTGCTGCTGATCCGCTCCGGCGATCTGCGCGCCGCCATCACCATCGACCAGGTCATCGGCAACCGCGAAATCGTGGTCAAGCCGGTCGGCCCGCAGGTGGCGTCGGTGCCGGGCATCTTCGGCGCGACCATCATGGGCGACGGCCGCGTGGTGGTGATCCTCGACGTCGCGCCGCTGGTGCGCCGCCGCACCGCGCAGTTGCTCGACTTCGCCCAGGTGGTCGAACCGCCGCCGGCCCCGGCGGAAACCCGCCGCGTACCGCTGGTGATGGTGGTCGACGACTCGGTGACGATGCGCAAGGTCACCGGCCGCGTGCTCGAACGCCACAATTTCGAGGTCATCACCGCGAAGGACGGCATCGATGCGCTGGAGCGCATGGCCGAGCGCGTGCCCGACCTGATGCTGCTCGACATCGAAATGCCGCGCATGGACGGGTACGAGCTGGCCACGCAGATGAAGGCCGACGCGCGCATGCGCGACGTGCCGATCGTGATGATCACCTCGCGTACCGGCGAAAAGCACCGCCAGCGTGCGTTCGAGATCGGTGTCGAGCGCTACCTCGGCAAGCCTTACCAGGAGCTTGAATTGATCCGCAACGTGTTCGAACTGCTCGGAATCGCGCGTCATCATGGCTGAAGCAGAACGTCGCGTAGCGTTGTTGGCGCGGGCCGGCGTGGCCTGCGACCGTTTGCGCAGCGCGCTCGGCGATGCCGGCGCGAACCTGGTGCTGGTGGGCGACCCGACCGCGCTGGAACCGGACGCGCTCGACGCGGCCGATCCGGACGTGGTCGTGGTGGTGCTCGATCCGGCCACCGAGGACGCGCTGGACCGTTTCGAGAACCTGCTCGTCGATCCTTCGATCGAGGTGATCTTCGAGGAAGCCGAACTGACGGTGTCGCGCGAGGGTTGGGACGAGGCGCGTTGGGCGCGCCATCTCAGCGCCAAGCTGCACCGCCACGACGACGTGTTGCCGCCGGGCCGCGAGCCCGAGCCGGAACCCGATCCGATGCTGATCTCGACCGGGTTCGAGCGACCGCTCGCGGCGGGATCGCCGCTGGCGCAGGAGCCGGTCGGATTCGATCCGGCCTCGGCCGAGACCTCGCTCGACCCGCTGTCGTTCGTCGCCGCCGAACAGATCGGCGAACTGGCGCGGGTCGCACCGTCGCCGCCGCCGGTCGAGGACGATATCGAGTTCCTCACCGCCGAAGCGGCGATCGAGGACGACGCCGAACGGCTCGACATCGATGAAATCGTCGCCGAACCGCTCGAAACCGAACAGTTCGCCGCTACCGAAGAGCTCGTCGCCGCCGAAGCGGTCGCGGCCGACGACTTCGACCTGGACCATCTGACTCTGGAAGCGGTCGACAGCCAGGACGACGTCCCGGGCAACGCCGCGCCGTATTCGCCGACGCTGGAGGAGTGGGTGGAACCGGCCGCGGCCCATGCCGACGTGCCCGCACTCGACGAAACCGGGCTCGGCGATCTGGAAGTCTGGCGCGCGCCGCCGCAGGACCAGGTCCGCGAGCTGATCGATTTCGACAGCGCTTTCGCGATCCAGGACGACAAGCCCGTACCCGGGTTCGAATCCGAGTCGGCGCCGACGGTCGCGCCGCTCGATTTCGACGACGGCCGCAACGAACGCGCCGCCGCCGAAGCGCGCAGCTTCGAGAGCGATTTCGAGTTCGATTTGAACGAAGACCTGCCGGCGGCGCCGAAAGCGCCGTTGCCGCCGGCGCCGACAGTGCCGGACTGGTCGTTCAGCGACGAGGCCAGCCTGGTCAGCGCGGCCACCGGCCAGAGCGGCGCGCACGGCAACGCCGGCGTCGGCAAACACGATCTCGACGAAATTGAGCGGCGTATTTCCAGCCTTGAGCTGGTCGACGACAGCCAGCCTGTTTCGACCCGCAACGGCGCCGTGCTGGTGCTCGCCGGCATCGGCGGACCCGATGCGGTGCGCCAACTGCTCGGCGCGCTGCCGGAGAATTTCGGCCGGCCGGTGCTGGTGCAGCAGCGCCTCGACGGCGGCCGCTACGACAAGCTTGTCGCGCAGATGCAGCGCGCCACCTCGGTGCTGGTCAAGCTCGCCGAAGCCGGCACGCGCACCATCGACGGGGTGATCTACATCCTGCCGGCGGGGCTCGGCATCGAAGTCGGCGACAGCGGCATCCAGTTCGTCGAAGGCGGCGAAGTGCTCGACGTCTTGCCGGCTTCCGACAGTGCGGTGTTGTTGTTCAGCGGCGCCGACCCGGCCCAGGTCGACACGGCGATGACGCTGTCCGCGCACGGCGCGATGGTCGCCGGCCAGTCGCCCGACGGTTGCTACGATGCGGCCGCCGCCAGCGCGGCGATAGCGCGCGGCGCCGGCAGCGGTCAGCCGGCCGAACTCGCCGCCAAGTTGGCCTCGCGCTGGTCCATGCAGAGCGCGATCTGAGGCGCCGGCCAAGCGCTTGAACGCCGTCGCCGGGCGCGACGGCACCGAATCCCGGATTCCGGCGTCATCGAATCCACCGCAACAGATCCACCGGTTGAAGGCCGCGCGAGCCGCGGCGAGGACGCGAAGCGATGTCGAACGAGAACCAGATCAGCGACGCAGCCCCCGAAACCAGCGCGCACGCGGACATCCGCGGCGTGTTGATCCAGGTCGGCGGCGGACGACTGCTGCTGCCCAACGCGACCATCGCCGAGGTGCTGTCCTACGCGCCGCCGGCGCCGATCGACGACGCGCCGCGCTGGCTGCTCGGCCAGATCCGCTGGCGCGGTTGGCATCTGCCGCTGGTCGCGTTCGGCGAACTGTCCGGGCTGGCCCGCGAGCAGGGCGGCCTGGGCAGCAAGGTCGTGGTGCTGAAGGCGCTCAGCGCCGCCTCGCGCTTGCCGTATTTCGCCCTGTTGACCCAGGGCTTCCCGCGCTTGGTCACCGTGTCGCGCGACAGCCTGTCGGTCGCCGGACGCGAAGGCGACGTGCTGCCGCATGCGGTGCAGGCGCGCGTGCTGCTCAACGACGATCCGGCGCTGCTGCCGGATCTGGAAGCGCTGGAAGCGCTGATCGGCGAAGCGCTCGCGCAAGCGGCGTGAGTCCGGCGCCGCAGGCCGGCGGCGCGGCGCCGCAGCCGCGCCCTTTATCCGGCCCGCCGTCTGGCCCACCCTCGGCTGCGGCGGCGCCGAAACGTTTCGCTTCGGTGGACGCCCTGCGCGGCCTGACCGTCGCGGCGATGTTGCTGGTCAACAACCCCGGCGACTGGGGCCATGTCTATGCGCCCTTGCAGCATTCGCAATGGCACGGCTTCACCCCGACCGATCTCGTGTTCCCGATGTTCTTGTTCATCGTCGGCGTGTCGATCGCGCTGGCGCTGATGCCGCGCCGCGAGCACGGCGTCGCCGCGGCGACCCTGCTTCGACCGGCGCTGTGGCGCGCCCTGCGCATCGTCGGCCTCGGACTGTTGCTGCATGCCTGCGGGATGTGGGCGATCGGCCACGAGCAGTTGCGCATCCCCGGGGTCTTGCAGCGGATCGGCCTGTGTTTCGCGGCCGCGGCGCTGATCGCGCTGTACGTGCCGGCGCGGGTGCAATGGATCGCCTGGGCGGGGTTGCTGCTCGGGTACGCCGGCTTGCTCGCCTCCGGCGGCAGCTACGCGCCGTTCGAGAACATCGCCAGCCGCATCGACAGCGCCTTGTTCGGCGCCCACGTCTTCCAGATCGATGCGGCCAGCGGCCGCGGCCACGACCCCGAAGGCCTGGTGTCGACGCTCGGCGCGCTCGCGACCACCTTGCTCGGGCTGCGCGCCGGCGATTGGTTGCGTCGCGGCCAGGCGCGCGCGCTGTGGATCGCCGGCGCGGCCTGTCTGCTCGCCGGTTGGGTCGCGGCGCATTGGCAGCCGCTGAACAAGAATCTGTGGACCCCGGCCTACGTGCTGTGGAGCGGCGGTCTGTCGTGTTGGGTGCTGGCCGTGTTCCACCAGCTGATCGACCGTCGCGGTTGGCCCGCGGTCGGACGCGCCTTCGGTGTCAACGCGATCGCCGCCTACGCCGGCTCGGCCCTGTTGCTGTATCTGCTGATCGGCATGGGCTGGCTGCAACCGGTGTATCGGCGCGGCTTTGCCGACTGGATGACCCCGTCGGTCGGGCCGTATCCGCCCTCGTTGGCGTTCGCGCTGGTCTTCGTCGCGTTGTGGTGGGGCGTGGTGCGTTGGCTGGATGCGCGGCGGATCTATTTCAAGATCTGAGCGCGGTTCCCTGATGTGGATGGCGCAAAGGTACCGGCAACGGCAAATCCCCCGCACCCTGCCGCGCATCGCAGTTCACCCCTTTTGGAGGGTGCAGAGGGGATTTGCTTCCGCCTCGAGACGGTAACGAGTCGCAGCCTCAAGCCAGATCGCCGAACCTCGCCTGCAAGGCCGCGATCGCCGCCAGGCCGGCGGTTTCGGTGCGCAGGATGCGCGGGCCCAGGCGCAAGCCCTGGAAGCCGGCATCGCGCAGCTGTTGGCGGTCCAGCGGCGACCAGCCGCCTTCCGGGCCGATCGCCAGCAACACCGGCGCTTCGCTCGCGACCGCCAAGGTGGCGAAGGCGAGTTCGCCTTCGGGGTCGAGGATCAGGCGCAGCCCGCCCGGCGGCAACGCCGCCAGGGTCGCCGCCAACGAACGCGGCGCCGACACTTCGGGCACGCGGGCGCGGCCGCTCTGTTCGCAGGCCGAGGCGACCACGCTGCGCCAATGCGCATGGCGTTTCTCGGCGCGCGCTTCGTCGAGCTTGACCTCGCTGCGCTGCGACCACAGCGGATGCATCGCGTGCACGCCGAGCTCGGTGGCCTTCTGCAGGATCAGGTCCATTTTCTCGCCGCGCGCGATGCCCTGCAGCAGCACCAGGGGCAGCGGCGACTCGCGCTCGACTTCCTGCGCCGACTCGACCGCCACCCGCACCTCGCGCTTGCCGAGCGCGACGATGCGGCCGTGGTAGTCGCGGCCGTCGCCGTTGAACAGCACGCAGGCATCGCCGACCTCGTGGCGCAGCACGCGGGCGAGATGGGTCGCGGGGCCTTCGGGCAGCGCCACCTCGCGGCCCGCGCCGAGCTCGGCGTCGACATGGACTCGGGTCAGGCGCATGCGGCGGTCTCCCGCACGGCCTGGTCGATCGCCGCGCGCGTGGTGTCGGCGAGCAGGGCCAGGGCCTCTTCGTCGATCGAATAGGGCGGCATCCAGTACAGCACGTCGCCGAGCGGGCGCAGCAGCACGCCGCGTTCGAGCGCGGCGCGGTAGGCGTGCAGGCCGATGCGCGCGGCAGGGTCGAACGGGGTGCGCTTGTTGCCGTTACGGGTGAGTTCGAAGGCGACGATCATGCCGGCCTGGCGCACGTCGGCCACGTGCGGGTGATCGGCGAACTCGGCGGCGAGCCGGGCCATGCGCGCGCTGGTGGCGCGATTGCGGACCAGGATGTCGTCGTCGCGGAAGATATCCAGGCTGGCGAGCGCCGCCGCGCAGGCCAGCGGGTTGCCGGTATAGCTGTGCGAATGCAGGAAGGCGCGTTCGCGCGAATCGTCGAGGAAACCGTCGTAGATCGACTGCGTGGTCAGCACCGCGGCTAGCGGCAGGGCGCCGCCGGTCAGGCCCTTCGACAAACACAGCAGGTCGGGCATGACCCCGGCCTGTTCGCTCGCGAACAGGGTGCCGGTGCGGCCGAAACCGACCGCGATCTCGTCGGCGATCAGGAACACGCCGTGCTCGTCGCACAGTTCGCGCGCCAGTTTGAGATACAGCGGGTCGTGCATGCGCATGCCGCCGGCGCATTGCACCCGCGGCTCCAGGATCAGCGCGCAGACCTCGTCGGCATGGCGTTCGAGCAGATCGCGCAAAGCCGCCGCAGCGACCTGTGCGCGTTCGGCCGGGCTCTGGCCGGGTTCGCACAGGTAGGCGTCGGGCGAGGGCGCGAACAGCGACTCCGCCAGCAGCGGCGCGTAGATGCGCCGGTACAGCGGGATGTCGCCGACGGCGAGCGCGCCGAGGGTCTCGCCGTGGTAGCCGTTCTCCAGGGCGATGAACTTGGTCCGGCCTTCGATGCCGCGGTTGCGGAACCAATGGAAGGCCATCTTGAGCGCGACCTCGACCCCGGCCGAACCGTTGTCGGCGTAGAACACTTTGCTCAACGGCGCGCGCCCGTCCTGGCGCGGCGCCAGCGCCAGCAGGCGCTCGGCGAGCTCGACCGCGGGCGCATGCGAACAGCCGGCCAGGATCACGTGTTCGAGGGTCCGCGCCTGGGTCGCGATGGCCTCGGCGATGCGCGGCTCGGCGTGGCCGAACAGGTTGGTCCACCAGCTCGAGATCGCATCCAGATAGCGACGCCCGTCGTGTCCGATCAGCCACGGTCCGCGCCCGCTCGCGATGGGCAGCAACGGCAGCGTATGGGGGTGTTCGCGCATCTGGGTGCAGGGATGCCAGAGCACCGCCAGGTCGCGTTCTCGCCAGGAGTCCGCCGCGTCGGCGCCCGGCTCTGTTAGCATCGTCGTGTCGTGAGTGATCTCTCGCATCCCCCTATTATCGTGCCTTTCCGCTCCCCGCTCACGCCCGGAGCCGCGCCATGACCCGGCGGCTGCCGACCATTCATCACGTCACCGAGCACGAGGCCGGTCCGTACCGGCTGGAACGGCTCGATCTCGAGTTTTCCAACGGCGAGCGCCGCCAGTACGAGCGCCTGCACGGGCGCGGCCATGGCGCGGTCGTGGTGGTGCCGATGATCGACGACGACACGGTGCTGCTGGTGCGCGAATACGCCGCCGGAGTGCATCGCTACGAGCTCGGCCTGGTCAAGGGCCGCATCGACGCGGGCGAGAGCCCGATCGAGGCCGCCGACCGCGAGCTCAAGGAAGAAGCCGGCTACGGCGCGCGTTCGCTGACCGTGCTTCGCTCGCTGACCCTGGCGCCGACGTACATGAGCCACCAGGCCCATCTGGTCCTCGCCCGCGATCTCTACCCCGAGCGCCTGCCCGGCGACGAACCCGAGGAGCTCGAAGTGGTGCCGTGGAAGCTCGACGACCTGCACGAGCTGATCCTGCGCCAGGATTTTTCCGAGGGCCGCAGCATCGCCGCGCTGTTCATCGCGCGCGAGTGGCTGCGCAACGGCGAACCGCAGCCGGAGCCGCAGGCATGAGCGCCGCCGAGCCGAACCGGCCCCTGCTGAGCCAGGCCCAGATCGAAGGCGCGATCGAGATCGCACGTGCCGCCGCGGGCGCGATCCTGGCCGTCTACGAGAGCGAGTTCGCGGTCGAGCGCAAGGCCGACGCCTCGCCGGTCACCGCCGCCGACATGGCCGCGCACCACCTCATTCTCGACGGGCTCGCCCGGCTGACCCCGGACATCCCGGTGCTGTCGGAAGAATCCGCGCACGAAGTCAGCTTCGAGCAGCGCCGGCACTGGTCGCGGCTGTGGCTGGTCGATCCGCTCGACGGCACCCGCGAATTCGTCAAGCGCAACGGCGAGTTCTCGGTCAACCTGGCCTTGATCGACCACGGCGAGCCGGTGTTCGGCCTGATCCAGGCGCCGGTCGGCGGCGCGCTGTGGTACGCCCAGCGCGGCGGCCGCGCCTACCGCCGCGACGGCGACGACGAGCGCGAAGTGCGGGTGCGCGCGCCGGCGGCGCAGCCGCTGAGGGTCGCGGCGAGCCGTTCGTTCCACAGCGATCGCGCCGAGCGGGCGATAGCGCGGCTGCAACGCGAAGCGCCCGGCGGCATCGACATGCTCAGCCTGGGGTCTTCCCTGAAATTCTGCCAGATCGCCGAGGGCGGTCTCGACCTGTACCCGCGTTTCGGCCCGACCAGCGAATGGGACACTGCCGCCGGCCAGTGTGTGCTCGAAGCCGCCGGCGGCGCGGTATTCGATCCGCAGGGCCGGCCGTTCCGCTACAACCAGCGCGCCGGCATTCTCAACGGCGATTTCGTCGCCGTGGGCGACCTCGCCCTGCCGTGGAAGGAGTGGCTCGATGGCTGAAGTGCTGAACCTGCCGCCGGGCATCGCCGGGCTGCTCGCGATCATGGCGCGCCTGCGCGATCGCGACAGCGGCTGCCCCTGGGACCTCGAACAGGATTTCGCCTCGATCGCGCCGTACACGATCGAAGAAGCCTACGAAGTCGCCGACGCCATCGATCGCAAGGACCTGGTGTCGCTGAAGGACGAACTCGGCGACCTGCTGCTGCAGGTCGTGTTCCATGCGCGCATGGCCGAGGAGCAGGGCGCGTTCGCCTTCGACGACGTGGTCGCGGCGATCAGCGACAAGATGGTGCGCCGGCATCCGCACGTGTTCGGCGACGCCAGCGTCGAGGACGTCGAGGCGCAGACCGTGGCCTGGGAAGAACAGAAACGCCGCGAGCGCGAAGCGGCGGGCGAGGTCGACACGTCGGCCCTGGCCGGCATCGCCCGCGGCCTGCCCGAGTGGCAGCGCGCGGTGAAACTGCAAAAGCGCGCGGCCGCGGTCGGTTTCGACTGGCCCGACGTCGCCCCGGTGATCGCCAAGCTGCACGAGGAAATCGAGGAAGTCCGCGCCGAGTTCGCCGCGGTCGCGGCCGCGCCCGACGATGCGGCCGCGCGCGCGCGCCTCGAGGACGAGATCGGCGACGTATTGTTCGTCTGCGCCAACCTGGCCCGCCACGGCAAAGTCGACCCGGGCGCGGCGCTGCGCCGCGCCAACCTCAAGTTCGAACGCCGCTTCCGCGCGATGGAGACCCTGGCCGCGCAGGACGGCCTGGCCCTGGCCGAGTTGCCGCTGGAAGGCCAGGACGCGTACTGGGACCGGGCCAAGCGCGCCGAACGCGGCGAGTCCTGAGCGGAGCCACCGAGCCGCGTTCCACCGCGCACGCTCGACGGTGCCCCCGAGCTTGCGGCGTTGCCAACGGCGCGGCAGGATGCGGGCAGGTTCGGCGACGACGGGGCGAAACGCTCCGGTTGAGCGACGCGCGCGATCAAGCGAGGGCAGGGACATGGCGAACCGTTTTGCGAGTTTCCGCGAGTTCTACCCGTTCTATCTGAGCGAGCACAGCAACCGCACCAGCCGGCGCCTGCATTTCATCGGCAGTTGCGGGGTGCTGGCGTTGCTCGCGCTGGCCCTGTGGCAGGGGCGGCCCGGGCTGCTGCTCGCGGCGCTGGTCTGCGGTTACGGTTTCGCCTGGGTCGGGCATTTCTTCTTCGAGAAGAATCGCCCGGCCACCTTCAAGCACCCGCTGTATTCCTTCGTCGGCGACTGGGTGATGTTCAAGGACATCCTGACCGGCAAGATCAAGTTCTGAAGCACCAGCGGGAACTCCTCAGGGAAAGCTCCACCGGGTAAAACCACCGGGAAGCGACGCCGAGCCGACACCGATCGGCCGCGTGGCTCCATCCATCAAGGAAGATGCCGTGTCATCGAAGAACGCTCTGTATGGCCTGATGTTGACCTGTCTGTGGCCGGGCGCGGTGTCGGCGTCGACCGCCGCGCAGCCCGACGTGCCGATGCGCGTGTCGCCGTGGCTCGGCGACAGCATGGACAGTAAGACCTGTCCGATCGTTCACGTCTATCTCGCCGGGGCGCGCTCTGCCGAAGCCGGCTCGGCCGAAGGCGGCCCGGTCGAGGCCGGGCCGATCGAGGGCGGCGCCGCGCTGGCGACGGTGTGGCGCAACCGCGACGACGAAACCTCGGCGCTCGAGGCTTGGCCGACGCTGCATTTGTCGGTGGCCGGCACGCCCTATGCCTTGCGCCGCGAGGGCGCGCATTCGGATATCGAGACCCTGGGCCTGGAGCGGCAGCGCGGCCAGACCCTGCGCTGGTCGGATCCCGGCGAGAAGCTCTCGGCGGAGCTGCGCCTGGGCCCGCCAAGCCTGTCGGTCGAGCAGGATGGGCGCTGGGTACGGTTGCCGGCGGCGCAGGCGGCGCAGGCGCGCGCGGAGGGCGCCAGCAGCCTGACCCGCTGGAGAGGGCGGCTGACGATCGACCTGCGCGGCCAGCGCTGGTCGCGCGAGGTCGAGGTCGAGTCCCTGTGCGGCCCTTGAACGGGCCGGCCGGGATCGCTCCACCGAGCTCGGTTAAACAAGCTCAGTAAGCAAGCTCAGCTAAGCAAGCTCAGCTAAGCAAGCTGAAGCAGCAGACTCAATCCAGGAAAATCAGCCAGGCCGCGACCACGATCAGGCCGAACCCGGCCCAGTGGTTCCATTTCAGCGGCTCGCCGAGGTACCAGGCCGAAAAGCCGGCGAACACCAGCAAGGTGATCACCTCCTGCATGCCCTTGAGCTGCGGCGCCGAGTACACCGCGCTGCCGAGGCGGTTGGCCGGCACCTGCAGGCAGTACTCGAACAGGGCGATGCCCCAGCTGACCGCGATCGCCAGCACCAGCGGCGACGACTTGTATTTGAGATGGCCGTACCAGGCGAACGTCATGAAGATGTTCGAGCCGAGCAGCAGCAGGATCGGGTAGAGGCGGTCGGCAAGCATCGGCGCGTTTCGTGACGGGGGAGCAGTCAGCGTAGCGAGGGTCTTCACGGGCCGTCCACCTTGGCGAGGGCAACCTTCACAAAACTGAAGGAATGGAGAGGCTGCATGCAGGGTACGAGAGACGGAGGGCTGGTCCTGATCGTCGAAGACAACCGCAATATCTCCGAAATGGTCGGCGAGTACCTCGAAAGCCGCGGCTTCGAGGTCGACTACGCGGCCGACGGTCTCGACGGTTACCGCCTTGCCACCGAGAACAGTTACGACGTGATCGTCCTGGACCTGATGCTGCCGCGCATGGACGGCATCGAGGTCTGCAAGAAGCTGCGCGAGGAAGCCCGCAAGTCCACCCCGGTGCTGATGCTGACCGCACGCGACACGCTCGACGAAAAACTCACCGGCCTGAGCGCCGGCGCCGACGATTACCTGACGAAGCCGTTCGCGATCCAGGAACTGGAAGCGCGCCTGCGCGCCCTGATCCGGCGCGAGCGCCGCCAGGTCGGCGGCGAGGTGCTCAAGGTCGCCGACCTGGTGCTCGACCCGGCCAGCCTGCGGGTCACCCGCGGCGGCAGCGAGCTGCAGTTGTCGCCGATCGGCCTGCGCCTGTTGACCATCCTCATGCGCGAATCGCCGCGCGTGGTCAGCCGCCAGGAAATCGAGCGCGAAATCTGGGGCAACGGTTTGCCGGATTCCGACACTCTGCGCAGCCACCTGTACAACCTGCGCAAGACCATCGACAAGCCGTTCGACAAGCAGCTCTTGCATACCGTGCAGAGCGCCGGCTACCGGGTGGCAGACATCTCGCAGCCGCCGGACTGACCGGCCGAGACCATGCCGCAGGGGCTACCGCGCAAGATCAAGCTTGCGTTCATTCTGCAAGCCTTGATCGGCAGCATCGCGATCACGCTGGGCATCCTCCTGGCGGGACTCGCGGTGCGCCACGTGGTGCTCGAGCAGCGCATGCAACGCGAGGCCGACGACTATTGGGCCGGGCGCATCCGCGACCCGAACTACCCGCTGCCGCGCACCTCGACCACGCGCGGCCATTTCGTCCCCACCGGCGACAGCGACTCGATGTTGCCGGCGGTGATCCGCGCGTTCGACTCGGGCCTGCACGATCTGCCCGGCGGCGGCAGGGTGGTATTGGTGGACCGGCGCGAGCCCGGCACCTTCTACATGATCTACGCCACCGAGCTGATCGACGAGGCGATCCTCTACACCGGGCTGTTCTCGCTGCTGCTGTCGTTGCTGACGACCTACCTGATTTCCTGGCATACCTACCGCACCTCCAAGCGCCTGGTCTCGCCGGTGAGCTGGCTGGCCAACGTGGTCTCGCAATGGGACCCGCGCGATCCCGACACCAGCCTGATCGAGCCGATCAAATTCCCCTACGACCCCGGCAGCGAGGTGCGCCGGCTGTCGAGCTCGCTCAGCGGCCTGGCCGAGCGGGTCAGCGACTTCGTCGAGCGCGAACGCGACTTCACCCGCGACGCCAGTCACGAACTGCGCACGCCGCTGACGGTGATCCGGGTCGCCACCGACCTGATGCTGGCCGACCCCGATACGCCGCTGCGCGCGCAACGCTCGCTGCTGCGCGTGCAGCGCGCCGGCCGCGACATGGAGGCGGTGATCGACGCCTTCCTGATCCTGGCGCGCGAGTCCGACGTCGAGCCGCAGTCGGAAGAATTCCTGGTCCGCGACATCGTCGACAACGAAATGGAGCGGATCCTGCCGCTGCTCAACGGCAAGCCGGTGGAGCTGCATCTGTACGACGAAGGCGGGCCGCGCCTGAACGCGCCGCCGCACGCGCTCGGGGTCATGGTCGGCAACCTGCTCAGCAATGCGGTGCGTTTCACCGACCAGGGCCGCATCGACGTGCGCCTGAGCCGCGACAGCATCGAGATCCGCGACACCGGCATCGGCATGTCGGTGGAGACCCTGACCAAGGCGTTCACGCCGTTCTACCGCGCCGATTTCTCGGCCGGCGACGGCAAGGGCATGGGCCTGTCGATCGTGCGCCGGCTCGGCGAACGCTTCGGCTGGCCGGTGACTCTGACCAGCGCGCCCGGGCAGGGCACCACCGCGGTGATCCGTTTCCGCCCCGGCAGCGCGACTCTGAGCACCCATATGCCGCCGCTGCCGCGCCGCCCCGGCGCCGACTGAGCCTGGCCGCCGGCTGCGACGCTTTCGCACCCTGGCGAATCCTTGTGCAGAACGCCGGTCGCCGGGCCGGTTCCGCTTGCGCGGGCGATGGACGAAACTGAACCGTTCGCGCGGGCCGCGGTCCGGGCAGCGAGCGCTGTCAACCGCATTCAGCCACGCGCGTTCGCGCCTCCATAGCCCACGATCCGAGTCCCATGAGCGCAGCCAAGCCGACCTCACCCGCGACGAACAAGAACGGGCGCCGCAAATCGCCATGGCCCAAGCGCATCGTCGTCGCTGCAGTGGCGCTGGCGTTGGCCGGCGGAGCCTGGACGCTCTACCGGCAGCGCAATGCCGAACAGGCCGCGGGCGCCTACCGCACCGCCAAGGTCGAGCGCGGCGACATTCGCGTCGCCATCTCGGCCACCGGCGCGCTCTCGGCGATCTCGACCGTCGACGTCGGCAGCCAGATCTCCGGCCAGGTCACCGAAGTGCTGGCCGACTACAACGACCGGGTCAGCAAAGGCCAAGTGATCGCGCGCATCGACCCGGCCACCTACGAAGCGCAGATCGCCCAGGGCTCGGCCCAGGTCAGCAACGCCCGCGCCGGCCTCGCCACCGCGCAGGCGACCCTGCGCAACGCCGAGCTCGACTATCAGCGCAAGTCGGAACTGGCCAAGAACCAACTCGTCGCGCGCAGCGATGCGGACCTGGCCCGCGCCGCGCGCGACCAGGCCCGCGCCCAGTTGGCCGGCGCCGAGGCCCAGATCAACCAACAGATCGCCTCGACCCAGACCTCGCGCCTCAACCTGCAGCGCACGGTGATCCGCGCGCCGGTCGACGGCGTGGTGTTGACCCGCAGCATCGAGCCCGGCCAGACCGTGGCCGCGAGCCTGCAGTCGCCGGTGCTGTTCCAGATCGCCGAAGACCTGTCGAAAATGGAGATCGTGCTGGCGATCGACGAGGCCGACATCGGCCAGGTCAAGCCGGGGCAGAGCGTCAACTTCACCGTCGACTCTTTCCCCGACCGTCAGTTCCGCGGCGCCGTGCAGCAGGTACGGTTGTCGGCGACCAACACCAGCAACGTCATCACCTATCCGGTCGTGGTCTCGGTCGACAACGGCGACGGCGTGCTGCTGCCGGGCATGACCGCCAACGCCGAGATCGAAGTCAGCCGCCGCGACGACGTGCTGCGGGTCAGCAACGCCGCGCTGCGCTACAAGCCGGCCGACCAAGCAGCCGGTGCCGGCGCAGCCGGCGGCCCTCCCGGCGGTGCGCGCGGCGGCCTCGGCGG
>NZ_JBPKJP010000038.1:0-35530 GCF_051217035.1 Lysobacter sp. 1R34A | reverse complement strand
GCAACGACCCGCGCGGCGGCCATCGCGACGCCCCCCCGGCACGCGGCGGCTCATTCGCCCCGAAGGCCGCCGCCCCGATGGGCGGCGCCCTGGCGGATGCGTTCGCGAGGGCGAAGCAAAAGTCCTGAGTCGTAGGGCTTCGGCTCTTGGCAATCAAAAACCGCCCCTTGAGAAAGGGGGCGGTTTTTTTTTTGTGGGGCGAGTGAAGGCGGCGCCGATAAAGGCAGCTGCTGTTCGGCTTTGGTTTTTGGTTTGATTGCCGTCCGCGTCGCCGTCGCGTTGCATCCCCGTTACCGTCAGCGCCACCGCTACCGTCAATGCAAGGATTTCGCCGTCGCTGCAATCGCTGTTGCCGCTGCTGTTGCAATTGTCTTTGCTATTGTTATTGCTGTGCGTAGCCGAACACTAGCGAAGGCTAAAGAAGACCCGGACGGCGGCCCGCATGGATGCGGGCCGTTTTTCATCGGGACAGGGATGTCCCGTATGAAAAATCCCTGCGGAGGCACCGCTCGCGCGGGTCCTTGATTCAAAGAAAAGTGCTTCTCCTTGCAAGGGCACAAGCCCGCACGATCGAAGCCGACGCAGGGATGCTCCAGACAGGCCATCCATGGCCTGCTTGCGCACGGCCCGCATCCGTGCGGGCCGCCCTCCGGGTCTTCTGTTTACCGGCAAAGCGGCAAAGCAAAACCACAAAGCGAAGCAGGACAAAATCACAGCAACGGCAACGGCAACGGCAACGGCAATAACGCCAACCGTCAGTCATCAGCCACAACCGCCAACCCCAACCCCAACCTCAACCTCAACCTCAACCTCAATCATCACTTCTTGCCCGGCGGCTCCAACCGCAACAACTTGCCCTCGTTCTCGTCGGTCAGCACATACACCTTCCCATCCGCCGACACCCGCACGTCGCGGATGCGCCAGTCGAGTTCTTTGAGCAGTCGCTCTTCCTTGACGATCTTGTCGCCGTCCAGGCTCAGGCGGATCAGGCTGCCGTCGGCGAGGGCGCCAAGGAACAGGCTGTCGTTCCAGGCCGAGCCGGGCTGGCCGGTGTAGAAAGCCATGCCGGACAGGGCCGGGGATTTTTCCCAGACGTGATACGGCGATTCCAGGCCGGGCTTTTCCTTGCCCTGGGCTTCGGAAATCTTCAGGCCGCTGTAGTCGATGCCGTGGGTGATCAGCGGCCAGCCGTAGTTCTTGCCGGGCTGCGGCAGATTGATCTCGTCGCCGCCGCGCGGGCCGTGCTCGGCCTCCCAGACGGTGCCGGTGCGCGGGTCGACGGCGAGCGACTGCATGTTGCGATGGCCGTAGCTCCAGATTTCCGGGCGCGCATCCTGGCGGCCGACGAAGGGGTTGTCCTCGGGCACGCTGCCGTCGAGGTTCAGGCGCACCAGCTTGCCCTGCAGTTTGTCGAGTTCCTGCGAGGCCATGCGCTGTTGGCGCTCGCCCTGGGTGATGAAGATATGCCCCTGGTTGTCGAAAGCCAGGCGCGAGCCGAAGTGATTCGGGCCGACGAGCTTGGGCTGCTGTTGGTAGATCACCTTGACGTCGGCCAGGGCCGCGTCGCCCAGCGTCGCCGAGGCCACCGCGGTGCCGGCGCTGCCGTTGTCGCCCGGCTCGGCGTAGCTGAGGTAGATGCGCTTGCTGCTGGCGAAATCGGGCGACAGCACGACATCGAGCAGACCGCCCTGGCCCTCGGCCCAGACCGCGGGCACGCCGGAGATCGGCGCCGAGATCGCGCCGTTGGCAGCGACATGGCGCAGGCGGCCGGGGCGTTCGGTGACCAGGAAACCGCCATCGGGCAACAACGCGACCGCCCAGGGATGCTCGAGGCCCGAGGCGATCTCGGTGACGCGCACCTCGCCGAGTTCGCTCTTGACCTGGTGGGTGGCTTGTTTCGCCGGCGCCGCCCGGGCGGGGGCGGCTTCGGCGGCCTGGTTGCGCTGGCAGGCCGCCAGGCTCAGCAACAGGGCGAGGGAAAGGACGCTGCGATGAAAAATCGGGATCATGTGCGCTCCTGGTTCGGTGGGTAGCGAGCGGGTGAGGTCGCGAACGGAGGCCGCTCGGCGACGGCGCGCCCACCATAGCCGCCGCCCGGCACTGGGACAACGAGGCGTGCGACGAGTTCCGCCCGCGCCGTCGCGGCCGGGCGTCGCCGCGCGTCGCCGCGCGCTCAACGGTAGCCGGCGGCCTGCAGCTCGAACAGTTCGGCGTAGCGCCCGCCCTGGGCGAGCAGCTCGACGTGGGTGCCGCTGGCTTCCACGCGGCCTTCGGCCAGCACCAGGATGCGGTCGGCCATGCGCACGCTGGAGAAGCGGTGCGAGATCAGCACCGCGGTCTTGTCGGCCGACAATTCCTTGAAGCGCTGGAAGACTTCGAACTCCGAGCGCGCATCGAGGGCCGCGGTCGGCTCGTCGAGGATCATCACCTGCGCATCGCGCATGTAGGCGCGCGCGATCGCGATCTTCTGCCACTGCCCGCCGGACAGGTCGACGCCGGTCTTGAAGCGACGGCCGATCAACTGGTCGTAGCCGCGCGGCAGGTTTTCGATGACTTCGTCGGCCATGCCGCGCCGGGCCGCTTCGCGGATGCGCGCGGCGTCGCCCATGGCATCGATCTGGCCGACGCTGATGTTCTCGCCGGCGGTCAGGTGATAACGGACGAAGTCCTGGAAGATCACCCCGGTGTTGGCGCGCAGCTCATCGAGGTCGTAGTCGCGCAAGTCGCGGCCGTCGAGCAGGATGCGGCCTTCGTCCGGGTCGTACAGGCGCGCGAGCAGCTTCACCAGGGTGGTCTTGCCGGCGCCGTTCTCGCCGACCAGGGCCAGCACTTCGCCGGCGCGCAGTTCGAAGTCGAGCCCGCGCAAGGCCCAGTGATCGGCGTCGGGATAGCGAAAGCCGACGTTCTCGAACACGAAGCCCTGGCGGATCGGCTTCGGGATCGCGAGCGGGTCGGCCGGCGAAACGATCTCCGGCTGGATCTCGAAGAACGAGAACAGGTCTTCCAGGTACAAGGCCTGGCCGGCGACTTGCGAGAAGCCGATCAGCAATCCTTCCAGCAGCTGGCGCAGGCGCAGGAAGCTGCCGGCGAGGAAGGTCAGGTCGCCGATGCTGAAATCGCCGCGCACCGTGCGCCAGGCGATATAGCCGTAGGCGATGTAGTAACCCAGGGTGCCGAGCCCGGCCAGCACCGTGCCCCACAGGGCGCGGCGGCGGGCGAGGGCGCGGTTGGCCTTGAAGAACTTGTCGGCCAGCTCGCGATACTTCGCGATCAGGAAGCGGTGAAGATTGAAGATCTTCACTTCCTTGGCGGTCTCGACGCTGGCGCCCATCTGGCGGACGTATTCGAGCTGGCGCCGCTCCGGGGTCCAGGCGAAATTGAGCGAGTAACCCAGGGCGTTGAAGTGCGCCTCGCCGATGAAGGCCGGGATCAGCGCCACTGCAAGCAACAGGATCAACCAAGGTGCGTAGACCAGCAGGCCGATCGCGAAACTGACCACGGTAATGCTGTCCTGGACCTGGCCGAACAGCTGGCTCATCAGGTTCATGCGGCCCATGGTCTGGCGGCGCGCGCGGTCGAGCTTGTCCTGCAGGTCGGGGTCTTCGAAGTCTTCGAGATCGAGGGTCGCGGCGTGCTCCATCAGGCGCACGCTGGTGGCGTTGGTGAACAGTTCCGACAGCAGCGCATCGCCGTAGGCGACGATGCGCCCGAGCAGGTCGGAACCGATCGCCAGGCCGAACTCGAGCGCGAGCAGGGCCAACAAGGTGTCCAACTGGCCGCCGGCCCAGGCCGAGGACAGCGATTCGAAGCCTGGGTCGGTAGCGACCAGGCGCACCGCCTCGTCGATGATCAGCTTGCCGACATACAGGGTCAGCACCGGCAACAATGCGCGGACCAGGCGCAGGCCCAGGGTGATCAGGGTCAGCGCCGGGCTGGTCGCCCAGATCTGCTTGAGGAAGGGGCGCAGGTTGCGCAAGGCATCGAAGCGCTCGCGCAGACTGGGCTTGCCGCCGTCGGCTTTCGGCTGCCGGGCCGACGGGCTCGCGTCACTGGATGTGCTCATGCGGCGATTGTGCCCAAGAACCGGCTCGCAGGGTGGTGGCCCGGTCGCCGATCGCATCACGGCGACCGTTCGGCAGCGGCTCAGTCGGGTTTGAACACCGGGCGGAAGAAGCTGCGCTCGTAGCTGATGATGAAACGCTTTTCCTGCGCATAGGCGAAGGCGGCCTGGCAGTCGGGATCGTCGAAGGAGCGCCTGCGGTAGTCCTCGTACGCGGCCAGGCTCGGGAACGAGAACATCGCCAGGGCGATGTTGTTGCTGCCTTCGGACGGCATGAAATAGCCGTGGTGCCGGCCGCCGAATTTCTCGACCAGGGCGATCCACAGCTTGCCGTAATGTTCGAACTCGGCCAATTGGTAAGGGTCGACGACGTAGCGCAGATAACAGGTGATCATGGGCGGGTAGTTCCGGGATTGCGAAAGCGCAAGGGCCATCTTGCCCGAAGCGACATCGGTTTCAGCGAAGGGCGCGGCCGATCCGACCGTGCAGCTTGCCCCGTGTCGCTCAAAGCGCCTGCCCCAACCTGAAGATCGGCAGGTATATCGCTGTCACCGTCAGCGCACCCGCACCGATGCCGACGATGCCGCCGAACAGCAACGCGGCCAGATCGCGGCGCCGTCTTGGCCACAGCATCCACAGCGCCGCCACCAGCAGCGGCAACGGACACAACGCCCAGGGATAGTCGACGAAAGCCTGCGTGAGCAACGGCAGATCCATGCTGAAGATCGCGAACATCGGCTCGAACCGCGGCACCAGCAGCAGTGGGCCGACGTCGCCGAAAGCGGCCAGCACCAGGCCGACGATCAGCATGGCGGGGTTGGACCGGGCTGGATCAAGGCCGGCCGGCGCTCACGGCTCCGGCGACGTTTGCGGGGACGAATAAGGCACGAGCGACCAGGGCGGCGGCCGGGACAGCAGCCAGCTTAGCCGTGTCCCTGGCGTCCGGCCCAGCCTGCGGGGCTCGCGGCCGGCGCAAGGGCCCCCACCGGGCCGGACAGGTAGAATGGCGGTCCCCACCGCCAGCCTACGCCCGCCGTGACCGCCTCCCAGTCCCATGCCGTTTCCGCCGTGAGCGGACCCGTCGTCATCCGCCAGGACGACCTGATCCAGTCCGTCGCCGATGCGCTCCAGTACATCAGCTACTACCACCCGGTCGACTACATCAAGAACCTCGCCGCCGCCTACGAGCGCGAGGAAAGCACCGCGGCCAAGGACGCGATCGCGCAGATCCTGATCAACTCGCGCATGTGCGCCGAAGGCCACCGGCCCATCTGCCAGGACACCGGCATCGTCACGGTGTTCCTCGAAATCGGCATGGACGTGCGCTGGGACGGTGCGACCATGGGCGTGGAGGACATGGTCAACGAGGGCGTGCGCCGCGCCTACAACCACCCCGACAACAAGCTTCGCGCGAGCGTGCTCGCCGACCCGGCCGGCAAGCGCAGCAACACCAAGGACAACACCCCGGCGGTGGTCAACGTCAAGGTCGTGCCGGGCAATACCGTCGAGGTGATCGTCGCCGCCAAGGGCGGCGGTTCCGAGGCCAAGTCCAAGTTCGCCATGCTCAACCCCTCCGACTCGATCGTCGACTGGGTGCTCAAGACCGTGCCGACCATGGGCGCGGGCTGGTGTCCGCCGGGCATGCTCGGTATCGGCATCGGCGGCACCGCCGAGAAGGCGATGCTGTTGGCCAAGGAAGCGCTGATGGAGCCGATCGACATCACCGATCTGCAGGCGCGCGGCGCCAGCAATCGCGCCGAAGAGCTGCGCCTGGAGCTGTACGAGAAGGTCAACGCGCTCGGCATCGGCGCACAAGGCCTCGGCGGCCTGACCACGGTGCTCGACATCAAGGTCAAGGACTACCCGACCCACGCCGCCAACCTGCCGGTGGCGATGATCCCGAACTGCGCGGCCACCCGCCATGCGCATTTCACCCTCGACGGCAGCGGCCCGGTCGCGCTCGATCCGCCCTCGCTTGAAGACTGGCCGAAGCTGACCTACGACTCGTCCAAGGGCCGCCGTGTCGACCTCGACACGGTCACCGCCGACGAGGTCGCCAGCTGGAAGCCCGGCGAAGTGCTGCTGCTCAACGGCAAGCTGCTGACCGGCCGCGACGCCGCGCACAAGCGCATGGTCGACATGCTCAACAAGGGCGAGGCGCTGCCGGTCGATTTCAAGGGCCGCTTCATCTATTACGTGGGCCCGGTCGACCCGGTGCGCGACGAAGTCGTCGGCCCGGCCGGCCCGACCACCGCCACGCGCATGGACAAGTTCACCGAACAGGTGCTCGCGCAGACCGGCCTGCTCGGCATGGTCGGCAAGGCCGAACGCGGCCCGGTCGCGATCGAGTCGATCAAGAAGCACCGCTCGGTGTATCTGATGGCGGTCGGCGGCGCGGCGTACCTGGTGTCGAAGGCGATCAAGGCCTCGCGCGTGGTCGGCTTCGCCGATCTCGGCATGGAAGCGATCTACGAGTTCACCGTGCAGGACATGCCGGTGACGGTCGCGGTCGATTCGGCCGGCGAGTCGGTGCACAGGACCGGGCCGAAGGAATGGCAGGCGCGGATCGGCAAGATCCCGGTGGTGGTGGAGTAAGCCTGGGGTTCGTTTTCGCCTTCTTCGTTTTGGCCTTGGCAAGCCGCGACTTTGGTGTGTCCATGCAACGCCCGGCCTGGTGCCGGGCGTTGTCGTATCGCTCTCTTTCTCGCACGCGTTTCCCGCGCATGCGGCCGTGGATGCACTCCCGTAGGAGCGGCGCAGGCCGCGACATCGCCGCGACGGCCTTGCGGCGTCTCGATCTGACAGATGGAGCGCTTTTGCCTGTGTAAGAGCGACGTGAGCCGCGACGCGACCGCGGGACGCGCAAAATCCGCAACACGTGCGTCAGCGATCGAGTGTTGATCTGCTGCAGGGTAGGAGCGGCGCGAGCCGCGACTTCGCTGCTGCGGTCTTACGGACCACCCTTCAAGAAAGATCTCGATCCTGATTTTCTTGTTCCGCGCGCCGCAAGATCGACACAACGCGGTCGCGGCTCGCGCCGCTCCTACCCTGGCGAAGGCGCGCGGCCTCCATGAGCGGCGTCGGCCTTGGTCCTTCTGCGCGTTCCGTGGTCGCGGCTCGCGCCGCTCCTACCCTGGCGAAGGCCCGTCGCCTCGATGAACGACGATCGCCCCGTTATCTATGCGCGTCCCGCGGTCGCGGCTTACGCCGCTCCTACACGGAGCCGTGGCCATCTCAAAGCCTCTTCACCAACTGCGCCAGCATCTTCCTCGTCGCCGGTCGGGTCAGGTATTCGTTGGACAAGATCGCCAGTGCGGAGAGGTTGGTCGCGCTGGTGTCGTCGAGGTCGTCCAGGCCCACCAGCAGTTCGGTCTGCATTCGGTAATAGCCGTCGCCGACCAGCTGCCTGGCGATGTAGTCGACCGAGTCGGTGTTACCGTCGAACAGCACGTCGATGATCGGCACCGCCCATTCCAGCGCGCCCCATTCGCGCGCCGAGTGCAGGTCGATGCTTCGGGTGCGCTCGCCGGTGCCGACCGACAGCACCACCAGATCGCGGCTGTTGTCGACCTGGGCGTCCTTGCGCATGGCTTCGGCGATGGCGCAGGCGGTCGGGTTGTTGGCGACCACGCCGCCGTCGATCAGGGCGCAGGCCTGACCCTGGATCTTCATCGGATGGGCCGGGAAATAGGTCGGCGCGGCCGACGAGGCGCGGCAGACTTCCCACACCGGCAGGTCGCGATGGGCCGCATCGAAACTCTTGAAGATCACCGGCGTGCGCGAAATCGTGTCGTAGCTCGTGACCAGCACCCGCGCCTGGAGCTGGCCGAGAGTGGCCTTGCCGAACACCTTCCTGAGCACCTTCTCCAGGCCGACGCCGTCGTAGCGCGGCGCCGACAAGCCGGCATAGAACATCCGACCGGTGCGCGACCACAAGCGCCCGGCCATGCCCGGAAAGATCAGGTGGCGCTGGTCGCGATACAGCTCGGCCAGGGTCGCCGGGCTCAGCCCATGGGCCAGGCCGCAGGCGACGAGCGCGCCGGTCGAACTGCCGGCGATCAGGTCGAAACTCTCGACCAGGCCGGGCTTTCCGGACTGGGCCAGCGCCCGCTCGACGCCGTCGAGCCAGTGGCAGCTCACCAGACCGCGTATGCCTCCGCCGTCGAGCGAAAGAATGCGCCGCATCTTCATCGGGGTTCTCCGTCGATCCCCACAGACTAACCCAGCGCAACCGCGATTCGGGTTACACGCCGTCGCAGTTCGCTCATGCTCCAGCGCGTCGCCGTCGCCGTCGCCGTCGCTGTCGCCGTCGCCGTGATTTTGATCTGCTCTGCGCCTTGCGGGTCAACAGAAGACCCGGAGGGCGGCCCGCAGGGAAGCGGACCGTGCGCAAGCAGGCCAGGGATGACCTGTCCGGAGCATCCCGGCGTCGGCTTCGATCGCGCGGGCTGGTGCCCTTGCAAGAAGAAGCACTTCTTTGGTGACTTTCTTTTGTTGCTTTCGACGAGAAAGTTACCCGCACCCTTTAGGGGGCGGAAGCTTTGCTGTTGATGTTGCTTTACTGCCTCATGGCCGTTGACGCCGCGACGGGAGACGACGCGGTCGCGGCTTGCGCCGCTCCTACCCTGGCGATAACACGCCGCTCCGATAGACGACACCGGCCTTGGCGCTTCTGCGCGTCCCTTGGTCGCGACTGACGTCGCTCCTACAGTGGGGGCTCTGCATCCGCTTGATGATGCGCCGCAAGACCGGCACGGCGCGGTCGCGGCTTGCGTCGCTTCCACCCTGGCGATAACACGCCGCTTCGACAGACGACACCGGCCATGGCGCTTCTGCGCGTCCCTTGGTCGCGACTGACGTCGCTCCTACAGTGGGGGCTCTGAATCCGCTTGATGATGCGCCGCAAGACCGGCACGGCGCGGTCGCGGCGGCCGCTACGAACTCAATACCACTCCAGCAACGACACGCCCAGGCCGATGTAGGTCGCGCGATGGTTGTAGTCGATCATGCTCTCGCCGTAGCCGTCGAAGATCTGCAGATGGCCGCGCAACTGGTTATGGATCGGGAAGCCCCAGTCGAATTGCAGCGCGCCGTGCGAGCGGTCGCCACCGCGCATCGAGTGGCGCGCCATCAGCGAGAACTCGTGGCCGCCGCGGCGATGCACCACGGTGAGGTCGCCGCGGCCGATGTAATCCTCGATGTCCGGATTGTCGTCGTCGTTGCCGTCCGACAGGCGCCACCACGGCCGCAGCATCACCGCCCAGTTTTCGCGGTCCAGGCCGACGTTGGCGATGACCCGGTTCCAACTGCGCGAGAACGGATCGGTGCGGCCGTTGGACTGGTGATTGATGCCGATCGCCGCCATGCGTCCGTTCCAACCGCCGATGCGGTAGTTGTTGCGGAACACCAGCAGCACTTCCGGCTCGTAGTTGGTTTCGCGGAAGGGGCGCGAGTCCTCGCCGTTGTAGACCTGCCAGCGCGAGCTCTGCGTGTAGCCCATCCACACATCGCCGTTGTCGCCGAACAGGTTCTCGACCGCCTTGGTCTTGAAGCTGATCTGGAACTTGGCCTCGATGTCCTTGAGCGACTGCGGCTCGGTCACGGTGTTGCGCGGATTCGGCGACGACGGCAGCGTATTCGGGTCGTCGTTCCAGAACACCGGCAGCAGATACACCGGCTTGTAGGCGCGGAAGTTGAACACGCCGAGCTTGGAATCCTTGGCCAGCTCCCAGCGGCTGTCGAGCAGGCCGCCCTTGCCGGCGTTGGCGATGGCGCTGTCGAGCGGGTCGTCGTGGCTGAAGACGCTGCCCGACAGCGCGCGCTTGGCGCGTTCGCCGACCGTAGGCCTGGCTTCGCCGGCGATCTCGTCGCCGACCTTAAGGTTCTGTTGGATAGCCTTGGCTTCCTTGGCCGCGATATCGGCCTGGCGTGCGCCGTCGGCCGGACGGCCGAGCGCGGCGTCGTAACAGGCCAGGCGATCGGCGTTGCTGGTGATCGCCACGCAGGCTTCCGGGGTCGCCGCCTGCGGCGCGGTCTGTGCGCAGGCGAGCAGGGGGGCGCTGGCGAGCGCGACGGAGATCAGGCTGCGTTGCAGGGACATGGCGACACTCACGTGTAGGGATCGCGAACGACAAAACCGGTGCAGTCTTGCATCCGGATGCGAACAAGGCGTGAACCGCGCCGCAGCACGGGCTGCGGCGCGGTTCACGCTAACGAGGTTGCATCAGAAGAACCAGGCGAAGGCGAACAGTCCGACCATCGCGAAGGCCAGGCCGAGCTTGAGCACGGTGCCGGCGACGATGCCGACCCAGGTGCCGACGCCGACCTTGGTCGCCTGGCTGAGCTGGCGGGTGTGGATCAACTCGCCGACCAGGGCGCCGACGAAGGGGCCGATGAACACGCCGACGAGGCCGAAGGCCAGGCCGGCGAAGGTGCCGATGATCGAGCCGACGATCGCCAGCTTGCTCGCCCCGACCCGTTTGGCCCCCATCGCCGTGGCCGCGAAATCCACGCCCATCGACAGCACCGTCAGCAGGCCGAGGATGACCAGCACCACCCAGCCGACTTTCTCGAACCCGGATACCCAGGAAGCCAGCACCATCCCGGCGAAAACCAGGGGCAGGCCGGGCAGGGCGGGAAGCACCGTTCCGACCATTCCGACGACCACCAGCACCCCGGCCAAAATGTAATAAAACGTATCCAAATTCATGCCGAATCCCTTGTCCGGACAGGCTGTCCGGGCTGTTTGCATTTTGGCCCATGTCGGGGTACGTTGCGGTCGCTGCGTTTGCCAAGGGTCACCGTGAATCGTGGCCCCGATGCGGTAGATCCACCGATCCGCTACATCGTTGCACCTCGCTTCCTCCTTGCAACCAGCACGCGACGAAGGTCGTGTTAACAACTCACGTTCCAGGGAGAGAGTAGCGATGTCCGGCAAAGAAACGGGAACCGTCAAGTGGTTCAACGATGCCAAGGGTTTTGGCTTCATCAGCCGTGAGAACGGCGAAGATGTCTTCGTGCATTTCCGCGCGATCCAATCCCAGGGCTTCAAGAGCCTGAAGGAAGGCCAGAAGGTCTCCTTCACCGTCGTCCAGGGCCAGAAGGGCCTGCAGGCCGACGCGGTCGAACCGCTGTAAAGCTCGCACCGACATGCGGCTGCGGTCTTCATCGCAGCGCATAGCCTCAGAAAAGCCCGGCTCCGGCCGGGCTTTTTGCTGTGTTTTTCTTGATTTTCGTCACAGTTCCGCATATTGACCGCTGCGCTCGGGATCGATCGCAACGGTCGCGCCGGCTCGAGTTTCGTGGAACCGGCCACGGGGGCCGGCGAGGCACCCAGCGATATATCCCTGTCACTTACGCCGGTTCGATTTATATCGATTGAATACGCTCGCCACAGTCGCCGCCGCCGGGCCGTCGATCGTTTCGCGTGCCTGCCCGGCGAAAAAGCGCCGGGGGCGCTAAGCCCCCGGCAACCGACGGCTGTCGAGCCGTCCGCGTCCCTGCCGTTGTTGCCCGCGAACGGCGCTGCATCGCCCGACGCCGTTCGCGCTTCCGGACTCCGCGGAAGGAGCCCTGCCCGGCGGCGGTCGGGCCTCGTCTCCCGGTCGCCGCCTCGCGCCGTCCTGGCGCGTTCGATCCGCATCCGGCGGAGGGCTCGCGATGATCGAACGCACGAGTCCGGCGAGTGGGGTCGAGCACGGGTGGATTTCGCATCGGCCGTGGCATCCAACGCGGGCGGCCCGCCGTAGCGGGCCGTCCGGAGCTCGAGGGAGCATCGCCGCGCGGCGGCGCGGCTCAGTTCTGGAACGGGGTGTTTTCGGCGAAGTACTCGTGGTTGTCGGCGTTGTCGAGCGCGGCGCTCGGGTTGCTGCTGGCGAGGCTCTTCGCCGCGCTCTGGCCGTAGGCGTGATCGTCGGTGCCGGCGACGACGGTGAAGTGGCTCATCTCATGGATCAGGGTGCCGGCCTTGGAGTCGGTGCCGGTCAGCGGCGCGTTCCAGAACGCATTGCAGACATAGATCTGGTACGGCTGGTTCGGGTAGACGTAGGCATAGGCGCTGCTGTTGCAACCGCAGTTGATGGTGATCTGCCCGTTGCTCTGGTCGATCGCCGAATCGATCGCAACGAAGTGCGAGCGCGCGGTGCTGTAGCGGGTGGAGGTGTAGGCGCCGAACCAGGTGGTGTAGCGCGGGCCGACGGTGCCGGCATTGAGATAGCCCTTGGCGTTCTCGGCGTAGCTTCGCGCGGCGTTGACCGCCTGGCCGGCCGAGCTCGTGCGCGAGGTGGTGCAGCCGACGTAGTTGACGCCGTTGACGACCGCGCTCGGGCCGACCGGCGGTTTCTTCGCCGACGGCGAGGCCTTGCTGCCGCCGAGTTGGTCGAGACCGTCGACCCACAGGCTCAGCGGCGCGCTCTGCGCGCTCATCGGCAAGCCGTTGGGCTGGTGCAGCATCACCCGGTCGGAGGTCGAAGCGTGTTGCAGCGGCGCGTTGAAGCTGACCACGTATTGGCCGGTCTGCGACAGGTCGTAACCGGCCGACAGATCGATCACCCGGCGATAGGTCTGGCCCGGCTGCAGGATCGCGAAATCCTCGGCCTGCGGCAGGCCGCGCTTGACCATCGCGCCTTCGTAGGCGACCGGTCGGCCGTTGTAGCTGACGTTGAACAGCTTGGCGTCGAACTGGTCCGACGGCAGCTGCCACTTCGGCAGGCGCACGGCCTTGCGGCTGGTGTTGGTGATGCTGATCTCGACCGAGCCGAGGAAATCGTCGGCGGCGCCGGAGACGGCGACCATGCCGACGCGCAGCGGATTGTTCTGTGCCGAACCGGGTGCGGCGACGGCGGCTGCAATGGCGCCGGTAAGCACGGCACTCGCGGAAACCAGATGCACGAAGCGAAGTTTCATTCCACGATCTCCTGATGTTGCGATGGGCGGGGTCCGGTGGCGGACTGGAAAACCCTAACCGAAGGCAAGATCGTGCAACGCGCGATAAGTGCGCCAGTTCCGCGCCTAATCGTGATGCGGGTCGTGAACGCGAAGCGCGGCGCGCGCGCAAAAAAAACGGCCCGCGATACGGGCCGTTTTTCGTCGCTGCTTGTCGTTACATTGTTACATCGCGAGCCTGGAGCGGTGCGCCCGGTTCGCGTTCGATCGCGATGGCCCGATCACGACGGGCCGCCGCTGTGCAAAGCCGATCAACGAACGTAGACGCGACCGTTGGCGACGCGGACGTAGGTGTTCTCGCGAATGCCGCCGAGGTCCTTCTGGCTGACCACTACGGTGCGGCCGTCGTTCATGCGCACATAGACGTTATAGCTCGGCGCGCCGACGCGGTTCTGGATCGCGTTGCCGGCGAGGGCGCCGGCGGCGGCACCGGCGACGGTGGCGGTATTGCGACGGCCCTTGCTGTCGGTGTGATCGTCGGCGATCTCGCGGCCGGCGACGGCGCCGACCAGACCGCCCAGGATCGCACCGGTCGCGCGCGGCGCCGTGCTGGTCGCGGAGGTCTGTTCGATGCGGGTCACCACACCGCAGTCGTAGCAATTGTTCTGCTGATTGCCGTAGCTCGGTTGCGACGGCGGCGGGTAGCTGTTGCCGTAGCCTCCGCCGTAGCCCGGAGACGTCGCACAGCCGGCAAGCGCCAGCGAAGCGGCCGCGGCCAGACCCAGCAATCGGATGTTATTGGTGTTCATTCGAGGCTCCTGCGCTTTAGGGGCGAGTGGCGGACAGCTGCCACGCATCGCCAAGCTATGCGCAGTCACGTGAACACGTGTTCAATTTTTGACCCCGCATCCGACTTCTCCCCCACCGCGTTCAGCTCGCGGCGGGGAAGCGCGGCCAGTCAGCCGCGGAACTCCTGATGGCAGGCCTTGCAGGCTTCGCCGATCTGTTCCGAAACGGCGCTGACGCCGGCGCAGTTGAGCGGCGGGCTGGTCAGCGCGCCGTCGAGCGCTGCGCGCATCTTGCTCGCGTGCTGGCCGAAGCGGCCGTCGTCCTTGAGGTCGGGGAAGGCCGGTTCGAGATCGTCGGCCATGGTGCGCAGGGCCTTCAGATGCGGGAGCGTGTCGGTGGCTCCGCAACGGTTCTGTTCCGCCTTGCCTTTGAGCTGGCCCAGATGCCACTGCTGCACTTGCATGACGCTGTCGGGAAAATGGTCCTTGCGCTGGTCCAGTGCGCGTACCGCCATCACCGTGGCGACGACGCCGCCGACCAGGCCGATCAGGAACAGAAACAGGTACTTCGAACCATTGCCTTTGCGCTTTGCGTCGGCGGTGGTGGGCTGGGTATCGCTCATTGCCTGGCCTCGCTCCAATGTCGAGGCACGATAGCACGCGCGAACGTGAGGTCCAGGTCAGCGCAGGCGCGCTCGAAACCCCGGGCGGCCAAGCCTTCCAGGCCGGTTAAAGGCACATTGCCCGAGGCGGGAGCGGGCGGGTGGAGCAAGCCGGCCGGGCGCTCGGTTTCCGTAGGGCGCCGCCGCCGCGCCGCAGTGTCCCAGCGGCCGCGCCGGAAAGCCGCGCCGCCGCCCTTACAATATGCGCATGACCCCGCCAACCTCCGACTCCCTCTGGCAAGAACGCTTTGCCGGCATCGACCGCCTGTACGGCCACGGCTCGGTCGCGCGCTTCCGCGAATGCCGCATCGCCGTGGTCGGCATGGGCGGCGTCGGCTCCTGGGCGGTGGAGGCGCTGGCGCGCACCGGCATCGGCCACCTGACCCTGATCGACGCCGACGACCTGTGCGTATCCAACACCAACCGTCAGTTGCCGGCCCTGGAAGGCCAGTACGGCCGCGCCAAGGTCGAGGCCATGGCCGAGCGTTGCCGGGCGATCAATCCGGCCATCGAGGTCGACCCGGTGCAGAGCTTCCTGACCCCGTCGAACCTGGACGAGTTGCTGGACCGCGGTTTCGACCTGGTCCTCGACGCCTGCGACAGTTTCCGCAGCAAGGTCGAACTGATCGCCTGGTGCAGGCGCCGCAAGCTGCCGGTGATCGTGGTCGGCTCGGCCGGCGGCCGCACCGATCCGACCCTGGTGCGGGTGCGCGACCTGTCGCGCACCGAGCACGATGCGATGCTGGCGCTGATCCGAAAGAAGCTGCGCGGCGAGTTCAATTTCCCGAAGAACCCCGGCCGCTATTTCAGCGTCTCGGCGATCTATTCGCTGGAGAACGTCAAATACCCGCAGCCCGACGGCAGCGTCTGCGGCCTGCGGCCGAAGCTCGCCGGCGACGCGGCCCTGAAGCTGGACTGCGGCGCCGGGCTCGGCGCGGCCACCCACATCACCGGCGTGTTCGCCTTCGCCGCGGTCGGCCGCGCGCTGGAGATCCTGCTCAAGCCCAAGGCGCAGGCGGCCTGAGCCGCAGCCCCGCCTTGGGATAGGGCGGCGCAAGCGGCGACCGCGGGCTTCGGCCCGGGCGATAGCTGGTATCGAATCGATCGGCAGCCGTGGTTGCGCCGCCGTTGGGTTGGCGCGGTCGCGGCTTGCACCGCTCTACCCGGAAGCGACACCCGATGCAGGCGGCAGCTTGAACAACCGCTCGGCATTGCGGCTGGTCGCGGCGGCGAGTTCGTCCAGCGATATTCCGCGCAATTCGGCGATGGTCTCGGCAATGCCGGCCAGCCGCGCCGGTTCGTTGCGTTGGCCGCGGATCGCCGCATCCGGCTGGTCGGGCGCATCGGTTTCGAGCAGCAACTGCTCCACCGGCATCGCCGCGACGATGCGCCGCAGGCGCTTGGCGCGGTCGTAGGTGACCGGCCCGCCGAGCCCGAGCAGGAAACCGGCCTTCCATAACTGCTCGGCCTGTTCTTCGCTGCCGGAATAACTGTGGACCACGCCGCGCAGGCCGCCGATGCGGCGGAACGCGGCGATGGTGGCCTCGACCGCATGGCGCGCGTGCACGATCACCGGCAGGTCGTATTCGCGCGCGAGTTTCAGCTGGCCTTCGAAATAGCGCGACTGCTCGTCTCGATCGAGCCCGTCGACGAAATAATCGAGCCCGCATTCGCCGACCGCGAGCGGCCGTTCGCGTTCGATCCAATCGCGCAGCTCGTGCAGATGCCCGGGCCGGTGCGAGGACAGATACATCGGGTGCAAGCCATAGGCCGGGTACAGGCCGGGCGCGCTCGCGCAGACTTCGCGCAACTTCGGCCAGCCGGCGGCGTCGATTGCCGGTACGAGCTGACGGGCGATGCCGGCCCGGCGCGCGCGCGCGATGACCTCATCGCGGTCGGAATCGAACTCGGCCGCGTCGAGATGGCAGTGGCTGTCGACCAGGGCGGGCATGCGCTCAGCGCTTGCGCGGCGAGGGCGGCTCGATGGTCGCCGGCGTCTTGCGGTTCTTCCAGTTCGCCAGCAGCAGGGTGCCGAGGCCGAGCAGGATTTCGTCGGCGAACGGGACGAAGTCGGGGATCACCAGGTCGACCAGGAACAGCGCCGCGGTGACCACGAACAGACGCGGATAGCTCAGGCGTCCGAGAAAGCCCATCAGGGGAGCGAGCAGAGGATTGGCCATGTTCGGTCGAGTTGTGACGCGGGTTGCAAACACGCTAGCACGGGGCCGCGCGACGATTCATACCTAGGACAGATTGGCGAAAATCAATAGGCACCGGTTCAGCTTTCAAGTGGTGGAATGGCGCCATCCCCCAACGGCCGCCAGCGTTTACCGGCCGTCCGCACCTCACCTAATTGCTCACCGCGCCCCGGAGACACCAAATGAACAAGAACATGATAGCTGTAGCGATTGCGGCGCTGCTGGTCGGCGGCGTTGCCGTCGCGGCGTTCCAGAGCTTCCGAGGCAACGGCGCGGCCGGCCAGGCCGGGTTGGCTCCGGTCGCGGGCGCCGAACTTGCGCCGGCCGGCACGGTCGGCGACATCGCCGCCAACGGCGCGATCAACACCTCGCCGCAGGTCGACTACGCCGACGTGGTCAAGGTCGACCCGATCAACGAGAAGCAGAAGCTGTACGCGACCGTGATCGGCACCGATCCGGTCCGCGAGACCAACACCACCTCGACCCCGCGCGAAGTCTGCGAAGACGTGGTCGTGCAGGAGCGTCTGGCCGAGCGCGACGGCAATGTCGGCGGCACCGTCGCCGGCGCGGTCATCGGCGGCCTGCTCGGCAACCAGGTCGGCGGCGGCAACGGCAAGAAGGCCGCGACCGCGGCCGGCGCCGTGGCCGGCGGCTTCATCGGCAACCGGGTGGACCGCAACCATGTCGGCGGCCGCGTGGTGAACCGCACCGAGCGCCAGTGCCACACCGTGTCGGACAAGTCGCAGTCCTCGCGCGTGGTCGCCTACAACGTGACCTACCGCAACCCGGACGGCACCACGGGCACCATGCGCACCGAGAGCAAGCCGGGCAGCCGCATCGCGCTGGGCAGCGAAGACAAGGTCGTCGGCTACGACGTGACCTACCGCTACCAGGGCCGGGAGCAGACCATCCGCATGGACGAGCGCCCGACCCAGCGCCTGCCGGTCATCGACGGCCAGGTCGTGACCCAGACCGCATCGGCCAGCGCGCCGAGCCGCGGCTGAGGCCGGCAAACCAGGCGACACCCGAACGGGGCCGGATCTTCCGGCCCCGTTTTTTTTGAGCGGCTCGGCCGCGAGCACGGCAGGCCGTAGCCGTCGCGCTCGCTCGGAGCCGGGCGGGGACGCTGCCACGCCTGCAGCAACGGACAAGCCCGACTCTCGCGCGCGTTTCCCTAGCCAGCCGCGGATGCTGGCGAGAAACCCGCCCGCTGCCGCACGGGCCTGCGCAAGAATTCCCCGGATAGCGGCAACTGGGCGAATCCGCGGGTTTTCGGCCTTACCCGCGCCGCGAGGGGCCATTACAATGGCCGTCTTTCTGTCCTAGAGGTCTCCCAAGCGCGCCATGGCCCTGAATCCCTACGATCTCTACGACGTCCGTTCCTTGCTCAGCGACGAGGAGCGCGCCGTCCAGGACACCGTGGCCCGTTTCACCGATGAGCGCGTGATCCCGATCATCGGCGATGCCTTCGACCAGGGCCGCTTCCCGAAGGAACTGGTGCCGGAAATCGCCGCGCTCGGCCTGCTCGGCTCGTCCCTGCCGGAACAGTACGGTTGCGCCGGCCTCAATGCGGTCAGCTACGGCCTGATCTGCCAGGAACTCGAGCGCGGCGACAGCGGCATCCGCAGTTTCGTCAGCGTGCAGTCCTCGCTGTGCATGTACCCGATCTTCGCCTACGGCACCGAAGAACAGCGCCAGCGCTGGCTGCCGGGCATGGCCCGCGGCGAGATCATCGGTTGCTTCGGCCTGACCGAGCCGCACGGCGGTTCCGACCCGGCCAACATGAAGACCAACGCCAAGCGCGACGGCGGCGACTGGGTCCTCAACGGTTCCAAGATGTGGATCACCAACGGCAACCTGGCCGACATCGCCATCGTCTGGGCGCAGACCGACGACGGCATCCAGGGCTTCGTGGTCGAGAAGGGCATGCCCGGTTTCGCCGCCCAGGAAATCAAGCACAAGATGAGCCTGCGCGCGTCGGTGACCTCGTCGCTGTTCTTCGACAACGTGCGCGTGCCCGAGGCCAACCGCCTGCCCAACGTCAAGGGCCTGAAGGGGCCGCTGGGCTGCCTGACCCAGGCGCGCTACGGCATCACCTGGGGCCCGATCGGCGCGGCCATCGCCTGCCTCGACGAAGTGCTGGGCTACACCAAGGAACGCATCCTGTTCGAGCGTCCGGTCGCGGCGACCCAGTCGGCGCAGATCAAGATGGCCGAGATGGCGCGCCGCATCACCATGGCGCAGTTGCTGGTCGTGCAGCTCGGCCGGCTCAAGGACGCCGGCAACATGCAGCCGACCCAGGTCAGCCTGGCGAAGTGGAACAACTGCCGCATGGCCATCGACATCGCGCGCGAATGCCGCGACCTGCTCGGCGGCGCCGGCATCACCACCGAGCACGCGGCGATCCGTCATGCGCTGAACCTGGAGTCGGTGATCACCTATGAAGGCACCGAGACCGTGCACCAGCTGGTGGTCGGCCGCGAGTTGACCGGGATCAGCGCGTTCTGAGTGTTCGCTCCCGTTTCCCGGGAGCTGGCGGTACTTTACTTCCCCCGCACGCGGGGGGAGGTGGCCCGAAGGGCCGGATGAGGCGCATGCGGTCCGGCGGCCTGGCACGCAGCCGACGCAGCCGGATCGCGTCCCTCATCCAACCCCTCTCTCATAAGCGGCGAGGGGCTGCGACATGGCGAAGCTGGCGCAAGGGGAGAACCGAGCCGTGATGACGATTCCCGACATCGAACTGGAAACGCCGCGCCTGATCCTGCGCCCGCCGCGCCTGGACGATTTCGACGCCTGGGCTTCTTTCATGGATGCCGGCGACTACCTGCGCTACATCGGCGGGCCGCAGCCGCGGTCGGTCGCCTGGCGCGGCCTGATGTCGGTGATCGGTTCCTGGGCCGCGCTCGGCTACGGGTTCTTCTCGGTCTACGAAAAAAGCTCCGGGCGCTGGGTCGGCCGCCTCGGCCCCTGGCAGCCGGAGGGCTGGCCGGGCACCGAAGTGGGCTGGGGCATCGTCGAAAGCGAAGGCGGCAAGGGCTATGGCACCGAGGGCGCCGCCGCGGCGACCGACTGGGCTTTCGAGCATCTCGGCTGGAGCGAGGTGATCCACACCATCGACGCCGACAACGGGCCGTCCAAGGCCGTGGCCGCTAAGCTCGGCTCGCGTTACCTGCGCCAGGATCGCCTGCCGGCGCCGGCCGACATGGAAGTGGAAGTCTGGGGCCAGACCCGCGAGGAATGGCGGGCGCGCCGCCGCTCGGGAGCCGTCGCGTGATCACCGTTCACGGTTTTTCGCCCTCGGGCAATTGCCACAAACTGCGCCTGTTGCTCGAACAGCTCGGCGAACCTTACGCCTGGGTCGAAGTCGATAGCAGCCGCGGCGAAACTCATACGCCGCAATTCCTCGCTCTCAATCCCAACGCCAAGGTGCCGGTCGTCGAGTTCGACGACGGCCGCACCCTGAGCGAATCCAACGCGATCCTGTACTACCTCGCCGACGGCAGCCCGTTCCTGCCGAGCGACCGCTGGCAACGCGCGCAGGCCCTGAGCTGGATGAACTTCGAGCAGTACAGCCACGAGCCTTGCATCGCCGTGGCCCGTTTCATCGCCGGCTGGACCCCGCTGGATTCGCCGCGGCGCGCCGAGCTGCCGTCGCTGCGAGAACGCGGCCATCTCGCGTTGGCGGTGATGGAGCGGCACCTGCAGTCGCACGATTGGTTCAGCGGCCCGGCCTACGGCATCGCCGACATCGCCTTGTTCGCCTACACCGACGTCGCCGGCCACGGCGGCATCGAGCTGGCGCCGTATCCGGCGATCAATGCCTGGCGCGCGCGGGTGCGCGCGACGCCGGGCTTCGTCGCCTTGCCCGATCCCGACCCGCAGGCGGCGCAGCGCATCGCGCAGACGCTATGACGGGTTCGGCCTGATTCTTCCTTGATGAGCCGGCCCGGCGACGGGCGGCGGAGTGTTCGATGTCAGCGCAACTGCAGTCTTCGATCTTCAACCACATGCCGAACTTCAACGCGGTGCCGAGTCCGATCCCGGCACGCATGAAGGGCCTCAACCGGGCCGAAATCTGCGACGCCAATTTCGTCGAGTTCGTCAAGCGGTGGGACGGGCGCGCCGATGCGCGGCCGGCGCCGGAGGAGGCGATCCTGCCGGGCAGCGCGCTCGACGCGCGCGGCTTCCGCGAGCTGTTCGAGTCGCAGCTGATCAGCCGTCACCTCGACCTGATGGCGCGAGTGCTGCGGGTGCAGAACAAGGTCTTCTACACCATCGGCTCCAGCGGCCACGAAGGCAATGCGATGGTCGCGCGGCTGACCCGGCACACCGATCCGGCGTTCCTGCATTACCGCAGCGGCGGCTTCATGGCCGAGCGGTTCCGCAAGCTGCCCGGCATGGACCCGGTGATGGATTCGGCGCTGAGTTTCGCCGCCAGCAAGGACGACCCGGCCTCGGGCGGCCGGCATAAAGTCTGGGGCAGCAAGCCCTTGTGGGTGCTGCCGCAGACCTCGACCATCGCCTCGCACCTGCCCAAGGCGCTCGGCACCGCGGTCGCGATCGAAACCGGCCGCCGCCTCGGCCACGCCTTGCCGATCCCCGACGACAGTATCGCCATCTGCTCGTTCGGCGACGCCTCGGCCAACCACGCCACTGCGCAGACCGCATTCAACGCCGCGGCCTGGACCGCCTACCAGAAGCTGCCGGCGCCGGTATTGTTCGTCTGCGAAGACAACGGCATCGGCATTTCGGTCAAGACCCCGGGCGGCTGGATCGCCAACCGTTTCCGCAACATGGACGGCCTGGATTATTTCGCCGCCGACGGCCTCGACCTAGCCAGCGGTTACGCCGACGTGCAACGCGCGGTCGAACATTGCCGCCGCAGCCGCCGTCCGACCTTCCTGCACCTGCGCACGACCCGGATCATGGGCCACGCCGGCACCGACTTCGAGATCGAATGGCGGTCCTTCGAGGAACTGTGCGCGGTCGAAGCCAGCGACCCGCTGCTGCGCTCGGCGGCGATCGCGCTCGAGTCGGGGCTGATGTCGAAGCAGGACGTGCTCGATCTGTACGAGGCGACCCGCAAGCAGTGCTTCGCCGCCGCCGAGGAAGCCGACCGCCGGCCCAAGCTCGACCGCCTCGACGAGGTCATCGCGCCGCTGGCGCCGTATTCGCCCGAAGCGGTGCAGCGGGAAGCCAAGCGCGCCGATTTCGACGAGCGGCGCCTGCAGGTATTCGGCAGCGAGGCCAAGCTGCCCGAGCAACAGCCGCCGCGCCATCTGGCGATCCAGATCAACAACGCCCTGCACGACTTGTTCGCCAAGTATCCGGAAACACTGCTGTTCGGCGAGGACGTGGCGCAGAAGGGCGGCGTCTATACCGTCACCAAGGGCTTGCAGAAGGCGTTCGGCCCGCGCCGCGTGTTCAACACCCTGCTCGACGAGACCATGATCCTCGGCATGGCCCAGGGCTTCGCCAACGTCGGCCTGATGCCGATCCCGGAGATCCAGTACCTGGCGTATTTCCACAACGCCTGCGACCAGATCCGCGGCGAGGCGGCCTCGCTGCAGTTCTTCAGCAACAACCAGTACCGCAACCCGATGGTGGTGCGCATCGCCGGCCTGGGCTACCAGCGCGGCTTCGGCGGGCATTTCCACAACGACAACTCGATCACCGCCTTGCGCGACATCCCCGGCCTGGTGGTCGGTTGCGCTTCGCGCGGCGACGACGCCGCGACCATGCTTCGCACCCTGACCGCGCTGGCCAAGGTCGACGGCCGCGTTTCGGTGTTCCTGGAACCGATCGCGCTGTACATGACCAAGGATTTGTACGAAGCCGGCGACGGCGCCTGGCTGACTTCGTATCCGAAGCCCGACGAGGCGATGACGCTCGGCGAAGGCCGCGTGTACGCGCCGCAGGACGGCAGCGGGGGCGACGACCTGGTGATCTTCAGCTACGGCAACGGCGTGCCGATGAGCCTGCGCGCGGCGCGCGAGATCGAGAAACAGCACGGCTGGAAGGCGCGGGTGATCGACCTGCGCTGGCTGGTGCCGCTCAACGATGCCTACATCGCCGAACAGGCGCGCGGCGCCAGGCGCATCATCGTCGTCGACGAAGGCCGGCGCAGCGCCGGCGTCGGCGAAGGCGTGATCACCGCCCTGGCCGAGGCCGGCTTCGGCGGCGTGCCGTTGCAGCGCGTGGTCGGCGTCGACACCTACACGCCGCTGGCCGGCGCGGCCTTCCTGGTGATCCCCGGCGAAGACGACATCGTCCGCGCCGCCGACGCGCTCGCGAAGGGCTGACGGCCATGTGCGGACTGGCCGGCCTGCTGTGTCCGCGCACCGATATCGGTCACGAGCATCTGCTCGAACTGGCCGGCGCGATGGGCGCGGCCTTGCGTCACCGCGGTCCCGACGACGACGGCGTCTGGGCCGATGCCGCGCACGGCATCGCCCTGGCTCATCGCCGGTTGAGCATCCTGGATCTGTCGCCGCTGGGCCATCAGCCGATGGCTTCGGCCGACGGCCGTTACGTGGTCGCCTACAACGGCGAGGTCTACAACTTCGCCGCCCTGCGCGAGGAATTGCTCGAGCGCGGCCATGCCTTCCGCGGGCACTCCGACACCGAGGTGTTGTTGGCCGCGGTGGTGGAGTGGGGCGTCGAACACGCCGTGGCGCGCTGCAACGGCATGTTCGCGATCGCCCTGTGGGATCGCCGCGAACAGGCGCTGTGGCTGGCCCGCGACCGGGCCGGCAAGAAGCCGCTGTACTACGGCTGGGCCGGCGACAGCCTGGTATTCGGTTCCGAACTCAAGGCCCTGTGGCGACACCCGCAATTCGACAACGGCGTCGACCGCAACGCGCTGGCGCTGTTGCTGCGCTACGACTACGTACCGGCGCCGTACGCGATCCACACCGACACCTTCAAGCTGATGCCGGGCACCTTGCTGCGTTTCGACGCGGCCGCGGTCGCGCGCGGCCCCGCCGCGCACGATCCCAACCGCGACCAGCACCGGTACTGGCATGCGCGCGAGCGCATGGCCGCGGCCATCCGCCATCCGTTCGACGGCGACATCGACGCCGCCGAGGAACGGCTCGACGAGTTGCTGCGCGACGCGGTCGGCCTGCGCATGGTCGCCGACGTGCCGGTCGGCGTGTTCCTGTCCGGCGGCACCGACTCGTCGGTGGTGACCTCGCTGATGCAGGCGCTGAGCGCGAAGCCCGTGCAGAGCTTCACCATCGGCTTTCAGGGCTCGCATCACGACGAGGCGCCGCTCGCGCTCGAAGTCGCGCGTCACCTGGGCACCGCGCATACCGAGCTCTATGTCAGCGGCGCCGACGCGCTGGCGGCGGTGCCGCGGCTGCCGGCGATGTTCGACGAACCCTTCGCCGACGCCTCGCAGGTGCCGACCGCGCTGGTCTGCGCGCTGGCGCGCAGCCAGGTCACCGTGGCGCTGTCGGGCGACGGCGGCGACGAGTTGTTCTTCGGCTACACGCGCTACGAGCGCGCCTTGCGCAACCTGCGCCTGCAGCGGCGCGTGCCGGCGCCGTTGCGGCGCTGGCTGGCCAAGTCCGCGAGCGGCCATGGCGAGGCCTCGCGCGCCGGCGGTTTCGCCGCGTTCGCCGTCGAGATGGGCGCGCAGGGCATCGGCGATGTCTACCGCAACCGCATCGTGCGCTGGCGTTTCCCGCAGGCCGCGGTGCCCGGGTCGAAGCTGCCCGCGACGATGTACGACCTCGCCGAGCCGCTGGGCGGCCTGGGCACGCCCGCCGACGCGATGATGCTGGCCGACTACAGCGTGTATCTGCCCGACGACCTGCTGTGCAAGGTCGACCGCGCCAGCATGGCGGTCGGCCTGGAAGCGCGCGCGCCGTTGCTCGACACCCACGTCGCCGAATTCGCCTGGTCCTTGCCGCTGCAGTTCAAGCGCGGCGACGGCGGCAGCAAGTACCTGCTCAAGCGCGTGCTCAAGCGCTACCTGCCCGACGCCATGGTCGACCGCGGCAAGCGCGGCTTCGGCGCGCCGGTGACCCAGTGGTTGCGCGGCGACCTGCGCGAATGGGCGGCGGCCCTGCTCGACCCGCAGCGCCTGCGCGCGGAAGGCTACCTGGACGCCGACCTGGTCGGCGGCCTGTGGCGGCAGTTCCAGGCCGGCGAACGCCGCTGGCATACGCACCTGTGGAACGTGCTGATGTTCCAGGCCTGGCAGGCGCACTGGAAAGCCGAGCGCAACGAAGTCGGGCGCTCGGTGTGGATGTCGACCACCGGCGAAGGCGGGTTGTAGCGCGAACGCAACCCAGGCCCATGGGGTAGGGGCGGCGCAAGCCGCGGCCGCGAACCTATGTGATGCCGGCGCCGCCGCCTGCAACCCCGCGGTCGCGGCCCCGCGCCGCTCCTACTGTCGGTAGCGCAACTTCTTCAGCGCGCGAAACCGCCCAGCAGCGGCACTTCCTCGACCGCCTGGCCGCCGATGCTCAGCGCCTGGTCCGGGCGTTCCAGCGGCAGCACCGCCAGGGCCAGATGGGTTCCGCCGTCGCTCGCCGCGGCGACTACGCTGCCGAGCGCCGCGCTTTCGCCGCGCACTTCCGCGCCGGGCTCGACCGGGACGGCCGCGGCGAACGCCGCCATGCCGCGCTTGGCCTTGCCGAGGAAATGGGTGCGGGCGACGATCTCCTGGCCCGGGTAACAGCCTTTCTTGACGCTGAAGGCGCGCAGGCGTTCCAGCGACAGCTGTTGCGGGGTCCATTGCTCGGCCTGCGAAGCGGGCAGCCGCGGCAGGCCGTGGCGCAGATCGGCCAGCGCCCACTGGGCGGCCGCGGCCGGGTTCTCGGGCGCCGCGCCTGCGGTCGCGACGATGCGCAGGCTGCGCGCGCCGCCGTCGCCGCTGAGATCCAGCTCGAGGCCGTGGTCGTCGTCGCCGCCCAGCACCGCGCCGCGCGCCTGCGCCGGCGCGGCCCAGCGGCCTTCGGCGCGTAGGTCCTCGCGCACGGCGATGACCACCTTGCTGCGGAATACGAAGCGTTTCAGCGCCTCGGCGATCGCCGCTGCGTCGGCGTCCGGGACCAGCAGCCAGACCCGCTGCTCGGACAGCCGGAGCAGGGCGAATAGCGCAATCAGGCGCCCTTTGGGCGTCAGCCAGCCGCTCCAGTGCCAATGACGGTCGGCGAGCGTCTTCACGTCATTCATGAACTGAGACTGCGCAAAGGCTGCTGCGTCGCGGCCTTCGAGGGTGATCAGGCGTTGGCCGGGCAGGGCAAACGCCTGTCCGTGCAAGGGGTGCGGGTTGTCAGGCATGGGGGCCGGGAATTAATATTTAACGCTGTGATGATAGGCGAAACCACCCCGGAAGCACCTTCGGACCTCCAGTCCGAGACCCCGGCGACTCCCGTACCGGATACGGGAGGCGATTCGTCTTCCGCCAAGGACGCTCGCAAAGAGCACGGTGGTCGCGAGGGTCCCGAACCGACCCGTTACGGCGACTGGGAAAAGAACGGCCGCTGCATCGATTTCTGATCCGACGTCCGACCGCTACCCTCACGCCTCCACCCCACGCAGCGCTCACACGCTCCCCCGCCACGCGGCGCCGCCGCCCAGCTGAGATTGCCATCGCATGGCGAACCGCGAACGACCCCTGTCACCGCATCTGCAGGTTTACCGCTGGCAGATACAGATGGTGACCTCGATCCTGCACCGGGCCACCGGTATCATCCTTGCCGTCGGCGGTCTGCTGATCGCCTGGGCGCTGGTGTCGCTCGCGGCCGGCCCCGAAGCCTGGGCCCGGTTCACCGCCTGCGCCCGCTCGCCGCTCGGCTTTCTGGTCCTGTTCGGCTGGACCTGGGCCTTCGCCTACCACCTGATCAACGGCATCCGCCATCTGGTCCAGGACGCGGGCTACGCCTATAAGGTCGACACCTTCGTGCGCAACGGCTGGATCAGCGTGATCGGCAGCCTGGTGCTGACGGCGCTGATCTGGATCGTCGCCATGATGTCGCGAGGTGCCGCATGAGCGCGAACGACAAGCGTCTGCGCAACCCGCTCAAGACCGCGCGCGGCCTGGGCTCGGCGAAGGACGGCACCCATCACTTCGTGGTCCAGCGCGTCACCGCGATCGCCCTGATCGCCCTGACCCTGTACCTGCTCGGCCTGATCGTGTCGTGGATCGGCGGCGACTACGCCGCGGTGCGCGCCTCGGTCGCGCATCCGTGCAACGCGGTGCTGCTGAGCGCGTTCGTGGTGGCGATGTTCTGGCACGCCAAGCTCGGCCTGCAGATCATCATCGAGGACTACGTCCACACCCCGGGGCTGGCGATCGCTTCCCAGCTCACGGTGGTTTTCGTTTGCGTACTCGCGGCTCTCGCCAGCGTGCTCGCCATCATCCGCATCGCGTTGGGAGCCTGAGTCGTGGCCTCTGCCTACAAGATTCAAGAACACAAGTTCGACATGGTCGTGGTCGGCGCCGGCGGCGCCGGTCTGCGCGCCACCTTCGGCCTGGCCCAGAAGGGCTTGAAGACCGCCTGCATCACCAAGGTGTTCCCGACCCGCTCGCACACCGTCGCCGCCCAGGGCGGCATCTCAGCCGCGCTCGGCAACATGGGCGAGGACGACTGGCGCTACCACTTCTTCGATACCGTCAAGGGTTCGGACTGGCTGGGCGACCAGGACGCGATCGAGTACATGTGCAAGGAGGCCATCCCGGCCATCATCGAGCTCGAGCACCAGGGGGTGCCTTTCTCGCGCACCGACGAAGGCAAGATCTATCAGCGCCCGTTCGGCGGCATGACCACCAAGTACGGCGAAGGCCCGCCGGCGCAGCGCACCTGCGCCGCCGCCGACCGCACCGGCCACGCCATCCTGCACACCCTGTACCAGCAGTCGCTGGCGCACGACGCGCAGTTCTTCATCGAATACTTCGCTCTCGACCTGATCATGGACGAGACCGGCGCCTGCCGCGGCGTGCTCGCGCTCGACATGGCCGAAGGCACCCTGCACCTGTTCCGGGCCCAGGGCACGGTGCTGGCGACCGGCGGCTACGGCCGCGCCTATTTCTCGGCGACCTCGGCCCACACCTGCACCGGCGACGGCGGCGGCATGGCGCTGCGCGCCGGCCTCGGACTGCAGGATATGGAATTCGTCCAGTTCCACCCGACCGGCATCTACGGCGCCGGCTGCCTGATCACCGAGGGCGTGCGAGGCGAGGGCGGCATCCTGCGCAACGCGAATGGCGAGCGCTTCATGGAGCGCTATGCGCCGAGCGTCAAGGACCTGGCGCCGCGCGACATGGTCAGCCGTTCGATGACCATCGAGATCCGCGAAGGCCGCGGCGTCGGCGAGCACAAGGACCACATCCTGCTCGACCTGACCCACCTCGGCCCCGAAGTGATCCACGAAAAACTTCCCGGCATCGCCGAGTCGGCGCGCATCTTCGCCAACGTCGATGTGGAGAAGGAGCCGATCCCGGTCATCCCGACCGTGCACTACAACATGGGCGGCATTCCGACCAACTACCACGGCGAAGTCGTGCAGTTGAAGAACGGCAACCCCGATGCGGTCGTGCCGGGCCTGTACGCGATCGGCGAAGCGGCCTGCGTGTCGGTGCACGGCGCCAATCGCCTGGGCTCGAACTCGCTGCTCGACCTCGTCGTGTTCGGCCGCGCGGTGGCCAACCGTTGCGCCGAAACCGTCACCCCCGGCGGCGCCCACGCCCGCCTGGCCGGCGATGCCTGCGACGAAGCGCTGGCGCGCCTGGACAAGCTGCGCAACGCCACCGGCAGCACGCCGACCGCGGTCATCCGCGACAAGATGCAGCGCACCATGCAGGCCGATGCGGCGGTGTTCCGCACCGGCGAGACCCTGGCCGACGGCGTGCGCAAGATGCGCGAGATCCACGCCTCGTTCGCGGACGTCAAGGTCAGCGACCGATCGCTGATCTGGAACTCGGACCTGATCGAGACCTACGAGCTGTCGAACCTGCTCGGCCAGGCGCTGGCCACCATCGTCTCGGCCGAGAACCGCACCGAGTCGCGCGGCGCCCACGCCCGCGAGGACTTCGCCACGCGCAACGACGAGCAGTGGCAGAAGCACACGCTGTGCTGGGTCGACGAGAAGGGTACGACCAGCATCGATTACCGTCCGGTGCACAACTACACCTTGACCGACGACGTCGCCTACGTCCCGCCCAAGGAACGCAAGTACTGATCGGCGCTACGGCGCGCAGTTCCGCTGCGCGCCATTCACGCAACCCACCGCAGTACTGCCGCAAGCCGAGAGATCGCCAGCATGGCCGAATTCGCTCTACCCAAGAACTCCCAGATCCAGAAGGGCCGTCACTGGCCGACGCAGGGCGCCAAGCAGCCGCGTACCTTCAAGGTCTACCGCTGGAACCCCGACGACGGCCTCAACCCGCGCGTGGACACTTATGAAGTGGACCTCGCGACCTGCGGCCCGATGGTTCTCGACGCGCTGATCAAGATCAAGAACGAGATCGACCCGACCCTGACCTTCCGCCGGTCCTGCCGCGAAGGCATCTGCGGGTCGTGCGCGATGAACATTGACGGCACCAACACCCTGGCCTGCACCCGCGCGATCACCGATTGCGACAAACCCGAGGTGCCGATTTATCCGTTGCCGCACATGTCGGTGGTCAAGGACCTGGTGCCGGACCTGACCCACTTCTACGCCCAGTACGCCTCGATCCGCCCGTGGCTGCGCACCCAGAGCGCGACCCCGTCGGACCGCGAGCGCCTGCAGTCGCCGGAAGATCGCAAGAAGCTCGACGGCCTGTACGAGTGCATCCTGTGCGCGTGCTGCTCGACCAGCTGCCCGAGCTACTGGTGGAACGGCGACCGTTACCTCGGCCCGGCGATCCTGCTGCAGGCCTACCGCTGGATCATCGATTCGCGCGACGAGGACACCGGTGCGCGCCTGGACGATCTGGAAGATCCGTTCAAGCTGTACCGCTGCCACACCATCATGAACTGCGCCCGCACCTGCCCGAAAGGCCTGAACCCGGCGCAGGCGATCGGCGAGATCAAGAAGCTGATGCTGGCGCGTCGCGTCTAAGCCCGGACGCAATGCCCGGTTCCAACTCACGACGGCGCCTCGGGCGCCGTCGTGCCGTCCAGCCAGTCGCAGGCGGCGTATCCGCGCCGCGCCGGAGGAGCGATGTACTCGAAGGCGATGTTGCTGCCGGTGCTGGCGATGGTCGCGCTGACCTGCGCGGTGTGGCTGCGCATGTACGTGGTGCGGATCGGCCAGATGCGCCGCGACCGCATCCACCCGCAAGCGGTGGCGACCTCGGCGCAGGCCGCCGCGGCTCACCGACAGCGCGGCGGCCGACAATTTCCGCAACCTGTTCGAGCTGCCGGTGCTGTTTTATCTGGCCGCGGTCGTGGCCGTGCTCGCCGGACTGGCCGACGGCGTCGCCCTGGCCCTGGCCTGGACGTTCGTGGTCTTGCGCATCGCCCACAGCGCGATCCATTGCGGCTACAACCGGGTCATGCACCGTTTCTTCGTCTATGCCGCCGGCGCGCTCGCGCTGTGGGCGTTGTGGCTCCATCTCGCAATCGGAATGCTGAACTCATGAACGATTTATCCCGCGTCATCGCTGCGCGTTTCGTCCGCACCACGCTGGCCGTGCTGACCGCCGCCGCATTCTGCGCCGCACCGGCTTTCGCCGACACCGCCAAGGCCGCCGGCGCGACGCAGGGCGGCGCCCGCGTCGCCGATGCGCGCCAGTTGCTGGAGACGATGGGGTACGCCGAAATCCTCAAGCAGGGCCTGAGCATGGTGTTCGGCCAGGCCCCGTCCAGCGGCGAAGCGCCGGGCGAGGCCGACGATGCGCTGATGAAGCGTTTGTTCGACAGCTTGCCGGCCGGGCCCTTCCTCGAAGGCGCCTCCAGGCGTCTGGCGCAGAGCGCGAGCCAGGCCGAGGTCGACGAAGGCTTGGCCTACTTCCGCGGCCCGGCCGGCCGGACCGAGCTGGCGTGCGTGCGAGACACCCTCGGCACGCCGACTACGCTCGATTGCATCCGCGAGCGCGGCGGCGAAGCGCATCTGCAGGCGCATCGAGCGTTCGCCGAAACCTCGATCGAGGACAAGCTCGGCGGCGTCATGGGCGGCGACAGCGGCGATGCCGATTTCGCCGCGTCGGTCAAGCTCGCGCTCGAACAGGACCCGGCCCTGGCGAAGGAGCTGGACGCACATTGCCAGCGCGACCGGTCCGGCGTGTGCGAAATCGTGAAACCGGCCCGGGCCGTGCCCTGAGTTCGATGCGAGGAAGCGACGGGATGAGCGAAACCGGCGAAAGCCGCGAGGAACGCGACCAGGTCGAACTGCGCCGGCTGCGCTGGCGCTGCCGGCGCGGCATGCGCGAGCTGGACCAGTTGTTCGGGCGCTATCTCGACCGCGCCTGGAAGCAGGCTTCCGACGCCGAGCGCGGGGTTTTCCTACGGTTGCTGGAAACCGAGGACGATAAGCTCTGGCACTGGTTCATGGGCCACGAAGCCGCCAGCGATGCCGAACTCGACCGTCTCGTCCAATCGATCCGCGCCTTGCCGCCTTGAGTGGCGGCCGTCGCGCCTGCTCGCGGCGGCGCTGATCCTGCTGGGGCTGGCCGCGGCGTTGTCGCTGTGGCTCAGCGAGTGCCCACGCGCCGTGGCCGGGCCGCTGGCCGTGGCGGCCCTGGCCTGGGGCGTGTATTCGGCGTGGCGCGAGCTGCGCCGGCCGCCGCAGCGCCTGATCGTCGCCGGCGAGCGCGCCAGCCTCGACGAATGGCCGATCACCGGGCTGCGCCTGCAGTGGCGCGGCTGGCTGGCCCGGCTCGATTTCACCGGCCCGGACGGGCGGGAGCGGCGCCTGCTGTGGTGGCCGGACCGGCTGGACGCCCGCGGCCGCCGTGAACTGCGGCTGGCCGTCGCGGTCTCAGTCCCTGCGCGCGATGTGCGTTCGATGGCACCATGAGGCGGATTCGAGATTCTCGGGACTCGGGACTCGGGACTCGGGACTCGGGACTCGAGGCGGGAATCGGCAGTCACCAGACCATAGAGCACCGTTTGTCCATTCGCAGCCGGCATCACAGAGACAGAGCCCCACGATGAAAGCAACTTCCAACTCCATGGTCCCGGCTGCATAGATGTTCAAACCTATCTCCGTCGCCATCGGCTTGCGCTATCTGCGCGCCAAACGCCGTAATGGCTTCATCTCCTTCATTTCCCTGGCCTCGATCGCGGGCATCGCCCTCGGCGTGACCGCGCTGATCACCACCCTGGCGGTGATGAGCGGGTTCCAGCGCGAGATCCGCGACCGCATGCTGCAGATGGCCGCCCACGCCACCGTCAGCGCCTACGGCGAACCGCTCACGGAATGGCGGCTGGCGATCGACAAGGCCACCGCCGACCCGCGCGTGGCCGGCGCCGCACCCTACATCGAAAAGGAAGCGCTGCTGTCGTCGACGCGGCAACAGCCGGCGATCATCCGCGGCGTCGACCCGGCCGAGGAAGGCAAGGTCTCGGTGCTCGCCGACAAGATGGTCGAAGGCAAGCTGGACTCGCTGACCCCGGGCAGTTTCAACATCGTCCTCGGCAAGGAACTGGCGCTGTGGATGGGCGCCCAGGTCGGCGACAGCGTGGTGGTGATGACCGCCGACGGCCGCAGCACGCCGATGGGGGCGATGCCGCAGCTCAAGCGCTTCACCGTCAGCGGCATCTTCGAGGCCGGCTACAACGAGTACGACAAGGGCCTGGCGGTGGTCAACATGCGCGACATCCAGCGCGTGCTGCGCATGGGCGACGGCGTCACCGGCGTGCGCCTGAGGCTGCACGACATGGACAAGGCCTGGGACGTCGCCCGCGATCTCGCGGTGGCGCTCGGCGGCCCCTACCGTGTCAGCGACTGGAGCAACGACAACGCCAACATGTTCCGCGCCCTGAAGATGGAGAAGGCGGTGATGGCGATCCTGCTGTCGCTGATCATCGCGATGGGCGCGTTCAACCTGGTGTCCTCGCAAGTCATGCTGGTCACCGACAAGCAGGCCGACATCGCGATCCAGCGCACCCTAGGCCTGACCCCGATGAGCGTGATGCGGATCTTCATGGTCCAGGGCACCCTGATCGGGATCATCGGCACGGTGCTCGGCGTGGTCGGCGGCATCGTCCTGACCCTCAACCTCGAACATATCCTCAAGGCCATCGAGACCGTGCTCGGCGTGCAGCTGTTGCCGGAAGACGTCTATTACATCACCGGCTTGCCGACCGACCTGCAGACCAGCGATGTGACCATCATCGCCTGCGTGGCGCTGGCGATGGCCTTCCTGGCCACGATCTATCCCGCCTGGCGCGCCGCGCGCACGGCGCCGGCGGAGGCGCTGCGCTATGAATAACCCTCAAGACGCCGGCCTCGGCCATACCGTCGCCGGGCAAACCGCCACCGCCGACGACATCGTGCTGCGCTGCGACGGCCTGGCGATGACTTACTCGGAAGGCAAGCTGCACACGCCGGTGTTCCAGGGCCTGGAGCTGGCGGTGCGCAAGGGCGAGACGGTCGCCATTCTCGGCGCGTCCGGCGCCGGCAAGAGCACCTTGCTGCATCTGCTCGGCGGCCTCGACACGCCGACCGCGGGCGAGGTGTATGTCGCCGGCGAGCGGATGAGCTCCCTGTCGGACCGCGCGCGCGGCCTGCTGCGCAATCAGGCACTGGGCTTCGTCTACCAATTCCATCATCTGCTGCCCGAGTTCACCGCGCTGGAAAACGTGATGCTGCCGGTGCTGCTCGATGGCCGCAGCCGTTCGGCCACCACCAAACAAGCCTCCGAGCGGGCGAGGGCGCTGCTGGAATCGGTCGGCCTGGGCCATCGTCTCGATCACAAGCCCGGCGAGCTGTCCGGCGGCGAGCGCCAACGCGCCGCGGTCGCGCGCGCCCTGGTCAATCGCCCGGCCTGTGTGCTCGGCGACGAGCCGACCGGCAACCTCGACGAAAAAACCGCCGCGGTGGTGTTCGAGCTGATGCTCGCGCTCAATCGCGACCAGGGCACCAGCCTGGTGCTGGTGACCCACGACCGCCGCCTCGCGCGGCGCCTGGACCGCGTGCTGGAATTGCACGAAGGCAAACTGCGGCAACTGGACGCCGCCGAGGTGTAGACATGCACGACGCGGCAAGGACGCCGCCCTTCGGAAAACTCGTCGCCTGCGCATTGCTGACCGGCATCGGTGCCGGACTGGCCTTGCCACAGGCGTGCCCGTGGGGAATTTCATTACCGATCCTGATCGCCGCCGGCATCGCCTGGTGGCGGCGGCCGCGCTGGCGCTGGCTCGCCGCGACGGCGCTGGGCTTCGCGCTCGCCAGCCTGCATGCGGTTCATGCGCTGAGCCTGCAACTGCCGCCGGACTGGGAAAAACGCGAGGTCGCGCTCAGCGGGCGGATCGTCGACTTGCCGCAGCATGAACCGCGCCGCAGCCGTTTCCTGTTCCGGGTCGACGACGATGCGGCCCAGCCCGGACCCTTGCGCGGCCGCTTGTTGCGGCTGGCCTGGTACGACGACGAACTCGAACCGCGCCGGGTGCTGCGGGCCGGCCAGCGCTGGCGTTTCCAGGCGCGGGTGCGGGCGCCGCGCGGGCTGCGCAATCCGGGCGGTCCGGACGCCGAGAAATACGCCTTGATGCAGCGTCTGGCCGCGAGCGGTTATCTGCGCGCGCCGGAGCGCGCGCGGCGGCTGGGCGAGGCGAGCGGGCTCGATGCCTGGCGCGAATCGCTGTCGGACCGCATCGCCGTCGCGGTGCGATCCCCGGCCTCGCGTTTCGTGCGCGCGCTCGCGCTCGGCGATACCCGCGGCCTGGACGAACGCGACTGGAGCGTGCTGCGCGCCAACGGCCTGACCCACCTGATCGCGATCTCGGGCTTCCACGTCGGCTTGGTCGCGGGTTTTTTCGCCTTGTTTGCGGGCCGGCTTTGGCGAGTGTTTCCCGCGCTGGGGCGGCGCTGTCCGGGGGTGGTCTCGGCGGCGCTCGCGGCGATGCTCGGCGGGCTGGCCTATGCGGCGGCGGTCGGTTTCGCCCTGCCGACCGTGCGCACCTGGCTGATGATCGCCCTGGTCGCGGCGCTGCGGATGTCGCGGCGGCCGTTCCATGCCTTCGATGCCCTGGCGATGGCGGCGGTCGCGATGGCCGTGTCCGATCCGCTGGCCGTGCTCGGCGCCGGGTTCTGGCTGAGTTTTCTCGGCGTGGCCTGGTTGCTGTGGTGCCTGCCCGATTCGATGGCGGCGACCGGCTGGCGCGACCGGTTGCGCGGGTTCCTGGGCGCCCAGGGCGTGGCGAGCCTGGGTTTGCTGCCGGTGTGCGCGCTGCTGTTCGGTCAGGCCTCCCTGGCCGGGCCGTTCGCCAACCTGGTCGCGGTGCCGTGGTGGAGCCTGGTGGTGGTGCCCCTGGCCTTGCTCGGTACCGGGCTGGAAGCGATCCACGCCGGCGCCGGCGAATTCGCCTGGCGCTGGGCCGCGGCTGGTTTCGACCTCAGTTGGCCCCTGTTCGAGTCGCTGGCCGACAGCGGCCTGGCGCTGTGGTGGTTGCCGGAACCGGCCTGGTTCGCCTTGCCATTGGCGATGCTCGGCGCGTTCTGGTTGCTGCTGCCGCGCGGCGTACCGGGCAAGGCGCTGGCCCTGCTGCTGTGGCTGCCTTTGCTGTGGCCGGACCGCCGCCTGCCCGCGCCGGGCGAGGCCGAGCTGATCGTGGTCGACGTGGGGCAGGGGCTGTCGGTGCTGGTGCGCACCGCACACCACAGCCTGTTGTACGACGCCGGGCCTGCGGTGCGCGACGGCTTCGACGCCGGCGAGCGCGCGGTGGTGCCGGCCTGAACGAAACCGAGCAGCTATCGGTAGAACTTCTACGCCGTCTAGCAAAATCACCAGAAAAACTCGACGCCCTTCGGAATTCTGTAGGGGCTGATGCCAGACGC
>NZ_JBPKJP010000037.1:0-37797 GCF_051217035.1 Lysobacter sp. 1R34A | reverse complement strand
GGCGGCGCCGGAGCCGCAAGCGACGGCGAGCGCCAATGCCGCCGCCGTCGCCGGGGCGGTTGCCAGCCCGGCTCCGCCGGCAGGCGAAGCGCCGGCGCATCCCTTGCAGCTCGCGGCCGAGGCCGTGCTGCGCAAGGACGCGCCGCTGTTCGACCGCTATTACGTCGATTATGCGATCGGCGATCTCGATCGCGACGGCCGCGACGACATCGCGGTCGAGTACGGGCTGGGCGAAGAAGGCGCGATGCGCCATGTCGCCAATCGGGTGCGCGTGCTGATGTCGCGCGAGGGCGGCCTGCAGCCGCTGCCCGAGGACGGCGGCGAGCTGTTCGGCTATTGCGCGGCCTTGCGCGACATCGTCGACGGCGTGCTGCGGGTCGACGCGCTCGAAGCGTGCATGGTGCCGTTCCCCAAGACCGTCGCGCATCACCGATACCGATGGTCGGAACAGGGCCTGCGCCGGCTCGACGAGGAAACGCCGGAGCAGCGCGTCCTGTCGCAGCTGGCCGAAATGGCAACCGCGCTGCGCGAGCAGCGAGACGAGGTATTGGTGCGCCATCTGCGCACTCATCCTCGGTCGAACGGACCCGGCGCGGCGCCGCCGCCGGCCGACGCGGGCGTCGAGCGCTCCCTGTTCGGCGATACGCCGCGGCGCAAGGATTTCGCCGCCGCGGTCGAACTGTTGCGCAAGGCCGAGCTGCGGTCGCTCGGCGGCGACGAATGGCAGGCCTCGGTACGTGGCCGCGCCGCCAGCAGCGGTGGCGAGTATCGCTTGCGGATCGACCTGAGCCCGGACCCGGGCCTGATCGAGACCGACGACGCCAGTTACGTGGTCGATGCCGAGGCGATGCTGGAATGGCCGCAGCGCGACGGCAGCCATTACCACGCGCGATTCCGCTTGATCGAAGGCGACCTGTATCTGCTCGACCACAACTCCGATGAAGTCTGACGCCGCCTGAAAGCCACGCGGCCGGCTCGCCGCGAGCCGGGCGCCGGTACCGCCCACGATCCGGCCCGAGGCCGCGAACGCCACCACGCAAGGAGCGAACATGCGCAAGATCGCAGCACTGTCCCTGATTCTCGGCCTGGCCGCGTGCCGGTCCGGCACCGAGGCCGGCCCGGCCGATTCCGCCGGGCCCGAAGATGCATCTACTGCTACTGCATCCGCTGCAGTCCCGGCGGCGACCGCGCCGGCGGCGAAGGGCGATACGCATAAGGCCACCGCCGAGCGCGCTTTCGCCGCGCTGCGGCAGCTCGACCCGGGCTTCGAAAGGCTCGGCTTCGAGCACCTGGTCGGCGACCTCGACCGCGACGGCCAGGACGACGTCGCCGTCCTGTTCGGCCAGGGCACGCCCGATGCGACCATGGCCGCCTCGAAGAAGCTCGTGGTGCTGATGAACCGCGGCAAGGACTTCCAGGCGCTGCCGCAGGCGACCATGCCCGAGTTCTGCCCCGAGCTCGACAAGATTTCCGCCGGTCGCTTGTACCTGCGCGCGATCGACATTTGTTCGGCGGCGCGCCCCAAGACCACCGACTACTACGTCTATGCCTGGAATGGCCAGACCGTGGCCGAAACCGAGCACCAGACCCGCCAGGAGCGCGTGCTCGCCGAACTCGCCGAACTCGGCCGGGCCTTCCGCATGCGCGACAAGAACCTCGTGCTCGACCGGATGAAGTTCCCGCTCGAAGCGGTCGGCCTGCCGATCTACGAGACCGCGCTGGAGAAAGCCGCCGCGGCCGCCGGCGGCAAGATCGATCGCGCCCTGGCCGAGAAGCACTACACCGATCTGTTTCCCGATTCGCGCGCCGACACTTACGCCGAAGCCATCGAGCAGGCGCTCGGACGAAGCTTTACTAGCGAGCCCGACGGCACCCTGGTGGCGAGCCGTTCGCAGCAGCGCGGCAAGACCGAGGAAACTTATTCGATCAGCATCCAGCCCGACCCGGACGCCGACCGCGAAGAGGGCAACGAGGACCGCATCGACGCCCAGGTCTCGGTGATCGCGGCGGCCGCCGAGGAAGTCGAAGTCAGCGACGCCGAAGGCGGCAAGAGCGTCGAGCGCCAGGAGGGTGCGGAAAGCCTGATCCTGCATTTGATCGACGGCCGCCTGCGCGTGGCCGCCTTCAACGTCGCCGGTTGACGTCGTCCGGGTGCCGCGCCGTTGCCTGCCCGGCAACGGCGCAGCGCACTGACGTAAGCTGATCATGGTCTCCGCCGGTCGCAGCCTGTCCCCCGTGTCCACCGAAACTCCCGCGCCTCAACTGGGCGATCGCCCCCGCGACGAACCACGCCGGCGCCGTGCCGCGCTGAAAACGCTGCTGGCGCTGATGCTGTCGGCGACCCTGGCGATGCTGCTCGACCTCGCGTTTCCGCTGCCGTTGCCGAAACCGCGCGACGCCGGCGCGGTGGTCACCGCCTCCGACGGCACTCCGTTGCGCGCGTTCGCCGACCGCGACGGCGTCTGGCGTTATCCGGTGCGCGCCGACGAGGTCTCGCCGTTGTATCTGCAGGCGCTGTTGAATTACGAGGACCGTTGGTTCTGGAGGCACCCGGGCATCAACCCGGCGGCGATGCTGCGCGCCGCCGGGCAGTGGCTGGGCAGTGGGCGAGTGGTCTCGGGCGGTTCGACCCTGACCATGCAGGTCGCGCGCATCCTCGACGCCGCGCCCGGGCAGAACCGGCGCAGCCTGTGGTCGAAATCCCGGCAGATGCTGCGCGCGCTGCAGCTCGAGGTGCATTTGTCCAAGCGCGAGATCCTCGCCTTGTATCTCAACCGCGCGCCGTTCGGCGGCACCGTCGAAGGGGTGGAAGCGGCGAGTTGGGCCTATCTCGGCAAACCCTCGTCGCGTCTGTCGCATGCCGAGGCCGCGTTGTTGACGGTGCTTCCGCAATCGCCGAGCCGGCTGCGGCCGGACCGCGAGCCCGAGCGCGCGCGCAAGGCCCGCGACAAGGTCCTGCAGCGGATGGCGGTGCTGAAGGTATGGTCGAAGGCCGAGGTCGACGACGCGCGGGTCGAGCCGGTGGTCGCGCGCTCGCTGCAACCGCCGCGTTATGCGCCCTTGCTCGCCCAGCGTCTGCGCGTCGACAACCCGAAGGCCCTGCGGGTCGAGTCGACCATCGACCTGGAACTGCAACGCACCCTGGAAGACCGCGTCTCGGCATACTTTTCCAGCCTGCCCGAGCGCACATCGGCGGCCTTGCTGGTGGTCGACAACGCCAGCCTGGAGGCGCGCGCCTATGTCGGCTCGGTGACCTTCGGCGATGCCGCACGGCTCGGCCACGTCGATATGGTCAAGGCCTGGCGTTCGCCGGGCTCGACCCTGAAGCCGTTCCTGTACGGCCTCGCGCTCGACGACGGCCTGATCCATTCGGAAAGCCTGTTCGTCGATGCGCCGCAATCCTTCCACGGCTATCGGCCGGGCAATTTCGACACCGCGTTCAACGGCCCGGTCGGCGCGGCGACCGCCTTGCGCCTGTCCTTGAACATTCCCGCGGTCGATCTGCTCGACCGGGTCGGCCCCTCACGGTTTTCCGCGCGTCTGGCCCATGCCGGCATCGACCTGCAGTGGCCGAGCGGCGCGACCCCGAACCTGGCGATGATCCTGGGCGGCACCGGCGCGCGCCTGGAGGATTTGGTCGGCGCCTATTCGGCGTTCAACCGTGAGGGCATCGCCGGGCGCGTGCGTTACCAGCGCGATGCGCCGCGGCTGGAGCGGCGACTGTTGTCGCCGGGCGCGGCCTGGATCGTGCGCGAAATCCTCGAAGCCAATCCGCGCCCCGGCAGCGTCGAGCAGACCTTCGACAGTCGCGGCCGGCCGCGGGTGGCCTGGAAGACCGGCACCAGCTACGGCTTCCGCGATGCCTGGGCGCTCGGCAGCACCCGCGGCTATACGGTCGGGGTCTGGGTCGGCAGGCCGGACGGCACGCCCCTGCCGGGCCAGTACGGCGCGGTGACCGCCTTGCCTTTGCTGTTCGAAGTGATCGACAGCCTGCCGCGCCAGAACGGCGACGCCGCCTTGCGGCCGCCGCCGAAGAATGTCGAGCAGATCGAGATCTGCTGGCCGCTCGGCATCGCGCCCGACCCGAAGGCGCCGGAACTGTGTCACCGGCGTTTGCAGGCATGGACGCTCGACGGCTCGGTGCCGCCGACCTTCGCCGAACGCGACGCGCGCTTGTGGAACGCCGGGCTCGAACGCTTCGAGACCGATGCGCACAGCGGCCTGCGCCTGTCGGGCGAGTGCAGCCGGCCGCACGAACGCCGTACGCGCGAACTCGCGCGTTGGCCGGCGCTGGCCTCGCCCTGGCTCGCCGCCGACACACGCAAGGCCGCGCGGCTGCCGCCGCTGGCGCCTGACTGCAGCGACGACGGCCGCGATGCGGTCGAGGAACTGCGCATCGAGGGTATCGACGATGAGGCCACCTTGGCGCGCGCGCCCGGCAACGCGACGCCGCTGCGTCTGTCGATTCGCGCGCTCGGCAGCGATGCCCGGGTGCGCTGGCTGCTCGACGGCCGCTTGATCGGCGAATCGCAGGGGCGTGCGCGCTTGGATCACGACTTCGGCGAGGTCGGCGAACATACCCTGACCGCCTTGGCCGATACCGGTGCCTGGTCGCGGGTGAGGTTCCGTGTGCTGCGCTGACCTACAGCCTTGAATGGGCCAGGGGCTTGACGGGGGTAGGTACCAGAAGTAACTTACACATAGTAAGTTACTTTTAGTAATTAAATCTTCAGCGGACCTTTGCCCATGAATGCTCTGATCGTCGTCGCCCATCCCGACCCGCAATCGCTGACTCATGCAGTCGCCGCGCAACTGGCCGAAGGACTGTCCCGGTCGGGCCATGCCCACGAAGTCGCCGACCTGGCCGCGGAGGGGTTCGACCCGCGCTTCAACCAGGACGATGTCGCGGGCTTCTACCTGCGCGAGCCCGCGCCCGCGGACGTGCGCGCCGAGCAGGCGCGGATCGACCGCAATGATGCGCTGGTGCTGGTGTTCCCGGTGTACTGGTGGTCGATGCCGGGCCTGCTCAAGGGCTGGATCGACCGCGTCTTCGCCAACGGCTGGGCCTACGAGGAAAAGGACGGCCGGGTCGCCAAGAAGCTGCAACGCCTGCGCGTGCATTTGCTCGGCATCGGCGGGGCCGGCGCCGGCACCTACCGCAAGCACGGCTACGACGTGGCGATGAACACCCAGATCGACCACGGCATCTTCGATTACTGCGGCGCTCGCGTGCTGACCTCGGAGTTGTTGTTGCACACCAACCCCGGCGAAGCCGCCGCGCTGCTGCCCAAGGCCTTCGCGCTCGGCCGCGGGCTGTTCGCCGAGGCGGCGCAAGGGGAGGCGGCGCAGGGCGAAGCGGCCTGAACCCTCGATCGTGGAACGCGCAGCATCCGCATCGCCTTCGCCATCCAGTCAAGAACTGATTCGGGGCGCGCAAATGGCGCGACGCTATGGTCGAGAACAGGTGCGACCGTCCGGCGCAGACCGGCCGCGGCTCACGCCGATCCTACAAAGCAGCGTAGAGCCGCAACCTTCCGGCGCGCGGCTTATTTGCCGGTCCAACCATCCAGCATGTCGGCCAGTTCGTCCGCGTGCTCTTCTTCCTGCGCCAGGATGTCCTCCATCAGACGCTTGGTGGTGGTATCGCGGTCGCCGAGGTAGTTGATGATCTCGCGATAGCTGTCGATCGCGATGCGCTCGGCGACCAGGTCTTCCTTGACCATGTCGCGCAGGTCGGTGCCTTCGACGTACTCGGCGTGGGCGCGCTTGGACAGCACGTCGGGGTTGAAGTCGGGGGCGCCGCCGAGCTGGACGATGCGCTCGGCGATGCGGTCGGCATGCGCCTGTTCTTCGTTGGCGTGTTCGAGGAATTCGGACTTGACCGCGTCGGCCATCAGGCCGCTGGCCATGTAGTAGTGGCGCTTGTAGCGCAGCACGCAGACGATCTCGGTCGCCAGGGCTTCGTTGAGCAGCTTGATGACCGCCTCGCGGTCGGCGCTGTAGCTTTCGGTGATCGCGCCGTCCTCGATGTGCTGGCGGGCACGGGCGCGGATCGTGGCGAGGTCGGTCACGAACGGCGAGGGTTGGCCGGCGGGCGACGGGGTGGACGCCGGGCGGGCGGCGGTGTTGCTGACGGGCTTGGCAGGCATGGTGCCTCCTGGCAGGTCGGGGATGAGAGCGGAGAAACCTCGAGCAGGCAGTTGCAGAAAAACGCGACGATGCGCGTCGACGAAGCGACCGGCCCGGACCTGCGACGGCCCGGGCCAGGCGCGGATCAGACCTGTTGCAGCATGTACTCGGCCGAGGACACCCGGTACTCGCCGGGTTCTTCGACATGCAGTTGCTTGACCACGCCATCGTCGGCGTACAGGGCGAAGCGCTTGGCGCGGGTGCCCATGCCGTAGGCGCTGGCGTCGAGTTCCAGGCCGAGCGCGCGGGTGAAGTCGCCGTTGCCGTCGGCCAGCATGATCATGCCGTCGGGGGCGTGCTGGCTCTGTGCCCAGGCCTGCATCACGAACGGGTCGTTGACCGCCAGGCACAGCACTTCGATGCCCTTGTCGCGGAACGCCTGGAAATGCTCGACGAAACCGGGCAGGTGCTTCTCCGAGCAGGTCGGGGTGAAGGCGCCGGGCACCGCGAACAACACGGCCTTGCGTCCGTCGAACAGGGTCCGGGTATCGACGCTCTCGATGCCTTCGTTGATGCGCTTGAGTACGACTTCGGGAAGGCGTTCGCCGACCTGGATGCTCATGGAAATCTCCTGTGGGGGTTCGAGTCTAGGCAGCGGGTGCTAAATACCGCGTCAACGACTTGAAATCGCGGTCGCCGCCGCCATGCTGTCAGGCTAATAATGCGTCAAGACGGCGTGAGTGGGCTGCGCCGCGTATGGCGCTTGCAAGTGGGAGCGACGATGCAGTTCAAGGATTACTACGAAACCCTCGGTCTGGAACCGAGCGCCGGCGAGGCCGAGATCAAGACGGCCTATCGCCGCCTGGCGCGCAAATACCATCCCGACGTCAGCAAGGAGGCCGGCGCCGAGGAGAAGTTCAAGGCGGTCAACGAGGCCTACGAGGCGCTGCGCGACCCGCAGAAGCGCACCGCCTACGACCAGTTGCGCGCGCGCGGTTACCGGCCCGGCGACGAAGTGCAGCCGTCCGCGGGCGGCTACGGCGGCGGCAGCCCGGATTTCGAGGAGATCTTCGCCGGCGGCGGCGCCGGCGGCGGCTTCAGCGATTTCTTCGAGACCCTGTTCGGGCGCGGGCGCTCGGCCGCCGGCGGCTTCGGCCAGCAGGGCGCGCGCAGCGCTCCGCCGCGCGGCGACACCCGGGCCAAGCTCGCGGTGTCGCTGGAAACTGTCTACGAAGGCGGCAGCATCCGTATTTCGGTCAACAACAAGACCCTCGACGTGCGCGTGCCGAAGGGCGTGCGCCCGGGGCAGCTGATCCGCCTGGCCGGGCAGGGCGCGCATGGCGACCTGCTGCTCGAGATCGAATACGCCGCGCACCCGCAGTTCGAGGTCGACGGCCGCAACGTGATCCACGTGCTGCCGTTGGCGCCCTGGGAAGCCGCGCTCGGCGCGACCATCAGCGTGCCGACCCTCGGCGGCCCGGTCGAACTGAAGATTCCGGCCAACTCCGAAGCCGGGCGCAAGCTGCGCCTGCGCGGCCGCGGCCTGCCGGGCACGCCGGCGGGCGACCAGATCGTCGAGCTGGAAGTGCTGGCGCCGCGCGCGGAAACGCCTGCGCAGCACGACGCCTACGAGGCGATGCGGGTGGCGTTCGGCGAGGACTGGCGGCGGGTCTGAAGCGCAGCCGCGGCGGGGTCTTAGTGCCGCCGCGCTTTGGGCCGCGGTTCGCCCTGCGATCCCGGCAAGGCCGGCAAAGAAAAACCCGGCTCGCGCCGGGTTGGTCGTTTTGCTGTGGAGCCGGCCGGTCAGCGGCGTTCCGCGTCCCGCATTCAGGCGGCCGAGGGCAGCAACTGCGCGATGATCTCGGACAGATCGGTCTCGCTGAACGGCTTGGTGATGTACGCCTTGGCGCCCTGGCGCATGCCCCAGACCCGGTCGGTGTCCTGATCCTTGGTCGTGACCAGGACGATCGGGATGTGCTTCGTCGTGGATTCGCGGCAAATCGAGCGCGTCGCCTGGAACCCGTTGAGGTTCGGCATTACCACGTCCATCAGGATCATATCGGGCAGCTCGCGCTTGGCCGCTTCGACGCCGGCGGCGCCGTCCTCCGCGGTCAAGGCTTCATGCCCCAGTTTTTCGACGATGCGACGGATGCCCATCAGCTGGGACGGCGAATCGTCGACGATCAGAATACGCGCCATGTGTTTCCCCCAAGAACCTGCGGCCGATTGTAGCGACGCGCCGCGCCGCTGCAATGCCAACTAGATCACGACGAGGGTCCGGCCGACCGAACCGCCGGCCAGCATGCCCGGAAACACCTGCGGCAGCTCGGCCAGGCCGACTTCGCGCGTGCAGATCCGCTCCAGATGCGCGGGCTTCCAGTCGCTGCCCAGGCGCTGCCAGATCTCGTCGCGGATGCTTCTTGCGGTGCCGGCCGAGGCGACGCCGAGCAGCGACACGCCGCGGATGATGAAAGGCATCACCGTGCTCGCCAGCTCGTGGGTCGCGGCGAGGCCGGCGGTGGCGACGTTGCCGTAGGGCGCGGTCTGGGCGAGCAGGCTGGCCAGCATCGGCCCGCCGACGTTGTCCAGGCCGCCGCCGAAGCGCGCCGACTCCATCGGCCGGCTGGTCTGCAGGGCCTCGCGGCCGAGCACCTCGCGGGCGCCGATCGAGCGCAGGTAATCGGCTTGTTCGGGCTTGCCGCTGATCGCGTGCACCTCGAAGCCGGCGCGGCTGAAGATGTCGAGCGCCAGCGAACCGACCCCGCCGGTGGCGCCGGTGACCGCGAGCGGCCCCTGCGCCGGCGTCTGCCGGTTGTCGAGCATGCGGTGCAGGGCGAGCGCGGCGGTGAAGCCGGCGGTGCCGAGGATCATGCTCTCGCGCAGGCTCAGCCCGGCCGGCAGCGGAATCGTCCACTGCGCCTGCAGCCTCGCGTACTGGCCGTAGCCGCCGTCGCGCACCTCGCTGAGGCCGCAGCCGGTGACCAGCACCGCATCGCCTTCCTTGAACGCCGGGTCGCTCGAAGCGACCACGTGGCCGGCGACGTCGATGCCGCCGACCAGCGGGAACTGGCGCAGGATCTTGCCTTCGCCGGTGCCGGCCAGCGCGTCCTTGAAATTGACCGACGAGTACGCGGTCTTGATCACCACCTCGCCCGGCGCGAGATCGTCCAGGCGGATCGATTCGAGGCCGCTGCGGTAGCCGTTGGCGTCGTTGTGGATGCGGAAGACGTCGAAGGAGGCGGGTAGGCTCATAGCGTGCTCGCTGCGGTGCGGCCCGGGTGGGTGTTGCGGGCGGAGGTGGGATGATAGCCGAGTAGGGATGGGGCGATTTCGGGTTGGCGGATCCGGTTTCTGCGTGCGCGGCCGTAGTCGTCGAGTAACGCCAGTAGCCGGTGGCTTGGTCTTAGGGTAGGAGCGGCGCGAGCCGCGACCACGTATTCCGACAGCTCGCGTCGGCGGCCGCAGGTTCGCGGTCGCGGCTTGCGCCGCTCCTACCCCTGGCGAGAGCACGTCGCCACGATCGGTGGCATAGGCATTGCTGCCTCTGCGCGTGCCGTGGTCGCGGCTTACGCCGCTCCTACAGGGGATGGTTGCGCGGCGCCCTAATGCCGGCTTTGGCTGTGCGCGGTCTCGCACTCGCGAAGGCTAAAGGAGACCCGGAGGGCGGCGCGCAGGGATGCGCGCCGGTTTAGGGGTGTCCCCTATGAAAATCCCTGCGTCGGCATCGATCGTGCGGGCTTGTGATTCAAAACAAAAGCGTTTTTCTTTGGTTACTTTCTTTTGTCGCTTTTGACAAAAGAAAGTAACCCGCCGCTTTAGTGGCGGAAGCTTTGGGTTTGATCTTGATCTATTGAATGAGAGAAGCGCCGCAAGACTGTCATAGCGATGTCGCGGCTCGCGCCGCTCCTACCCCTGGCGAAAGCACGCGGCTACGATGGATGTCGCAGGCATTGAGGCGTCGGCGCGTCCAGCGGTCGCGGCTCGCGCCACTCCTACAGGGCGGCGACCAGGACGATCTATGCAAGATCGTTCATAGCCTCACGGCTGTACGGCCCCTGCATTCGCGGCTTTGCCGAACGATGGCAGGCGGCAGCGATCCGGAGGCGACAGCCGGGGATCGTCGGGGTCCAGCGGGGGGCGGGTCTGCGCAGACCAATAGCCGGCGCAGCTCGCGGTTTCGATCAGGGCCACGGTCTCGCAGAACACGTCCGGGACGAAACGCGCCTGCGGGTCGATCGAGGTCGACGACAGGGCGCCCGGTTTCTTGCGGTCGCGCAGGCAGGCCACGGCGTCCTGAGTGACGCGGCGCTTGCCGGTGGGGGTGCTGACAGTGATCGTCGTGGTCGGGCCGTCGGAAGCGCTGGCGGAGTATTCCGGCAACAGTGCGGCGAAGGCCTTGGAGTTGACCCGCTCGAACAGGGCGCGGCGGTCCTTGTCGGCGATTTCGTGCGGGATCACCAGGTCGCCGTCGGCGTTGCGCAGCGGGTGGCGGCCGGTGAAGTCGCGGGCGCTGAAGATCGCCACGCCGTCTGAGCCGATGCGCAGCTTGTAGGCGGGGCAACTGTCGCGGCAGCCGCTGCGTTCGATCACGACGGTGGTACGGTCGATCGACGGCGGCCGGGCCGGCTTGCAGGCCGCGACGGCGAACAGGGTCAAGGGCAATACGATCCAGCGCACGATCCGACCTCCTGTCTGCGTTGCCTTATAGCTTATCGGGACTGGCCGCTTACCGCCGACCAGGCAAGCCCTGCCGCTCAGGGCCGCCGGACGAAGCCTGCGGTTCAGCGCAGGGCGTTACGGCGCTTCTCGTCCATCCACTTCGACGCGGCCGCCGGCTCGTAGTCGCGCATCCAGGCCAGCATCGTGTCGAGGTCGTCGCCGTGCCACAGGTCGCGGCGCTGGTCGGCGTGCAGGAAGCGTTCTTCGACCATGCGGTCGAGCATCGACATCAGCGGGGTATAGAAGCCGTCGATGTCGAGGAAGGCGCAAGGTTTGTTGCCGATGCCGAGCTGGCGCCAGGTCAGCATCTCGAACATTTCGTCGAGGGTGCCGAAGCCGCCGGGCAGAGCGACGAAGCCGTCGGCGAGGTCGAACATGCGCGCCTTGCGCTCATGCATCGAGCCGACGATTTCCAGCTTGGTCAGGCCGCGGTGGGCGACTTCCCAGTTGACCAACTGCTCGGGAATCACCCCGATCGCTTGCCCGCCGGCTTCGAGCACGGCGTCGGCGACCGTGCCCATCAGGCCGACGTTGCCGCCGCCATAGACCAGGGCGATGCCGTCCTTGGCCATGCGCGTGCCGAGCGCCATCGCCCGTTCGGTGTAGATCGGCCGGGAGCCGGAGTTGGAGCCGCAGTAGACGCAGAGGCTTTTCATTGGGCGGGACTCGGGACTGGGGACTCGGGACTCGGGGATCGGGGATCGGGGATTCGCAAAGCAAAACGCCAGGACTAGGCCTGGCGTCTGCATTGGGATTCGGGGCGAGGGGAACTGCTTTCCGAGTCCCCAGTCCCGAGTCCCGGCTCAATTGGCCTTATGAATCGCCCGCTTGTCGACCGCCATCGCCGCATCGTGGATCGCTTCCGACAGGGTCGGGTGGGCGTGGCAGATGCGCGCGAGGTCGTCGGCGGAACCCTTGAACTCCATGGTCAGCACGCCTTCGTGCACAAGTTCGGACACGCCGACGCCGACCAGGTGCAGCCCGAGAACGCGGTCGGTTTCGGCGTGGGCGATGACCTTGACGAAGCCGGCCGGCTCGCCCATCGCCACCGCACGGCCGATCGCCGCGAACGGAAAGCTGCCGGTCTTGTATGGGATGCCTTCGGCCTTGAGCTGCTGCTCGGTCTGGCCGACCCAGGCGATTTCCGGCTCGGTGTAGATGACCCAGGGAATGGTGTCGAAGTTGACGTGGCCCGGCAGGCCGGCGATGAGCTCGGCCACGGCGATGCCTTCCTCGAAGCCCTTGTGCGCGAGCATCGGGCCGCGTACGCAGTCGCCGACCGCCCAGACGCCGTCGACGCCGGTGTGGCAGTGCTCGTCGACTTCGATCTGGCCGCGCTCGTTGAGCTTGACCCCGGTGCCTTCGGCGAGCAGACCCTTGCTGGCGGCGCGACGGCCGACCGCGACGAGCAGCTTGTCGACCACCAGTTGCTGGTCGGACTTGCCGTCGTTGTAGGTCAGGTGGACGCCGTCCTTCTGCACTTCGGCCTTGCTGACCTTGGCGCCGAGCTTGATGTCCAGGCCTTGCTTCTTGAATTCCTTGGCGGCGGTCTTGGCCACTTCGGCGTCGGCCGCGGCGAGGAAGTCGGGCAGCGCTTCGAGGATCGTGACCTCGGCGCCGAGGCGCTTCCACACGCTGCCGAGTTCAAGGCCGATCACGCCGGCGCCGATCACGCCCAGGCGCTTGGGCACTTCGGTGAAGTCGAGCGCGCCGACGTTGTCGACGATCTTGTCGCCGTCGAACTTGGCGAACGGCAGTTCGATCGAATCCGAACCGGCGGCGATGATGACGTTGGTACCCTTGAGCTCGACTTCCGAACCGTCGTGCTGCTTGACCTTGACGATGTTGCCCGGGTGCAGGGTGCCGAAGCCGTAGTACGGGGCGACCTTGTTGGCCTTGAACAGCATCGCGATGCCGCCGGTGAACTGCTTCACGATCTTGTCTTTGCGGCCGACCATGGTGCCGACGTCGATCTTGGCGTTGTCGGCGCTGATGCCGTGCTCGCCGAACAGGTGCTGCAGATTCCAGAACTGGCGCGAGCTGTCGAGCAGCGCCTTGGACGGGATGCAGCCCACGCGCAGGCAGGTGCCGCCGAGGGCGGGCTTGCCGTCCTTGCCGAGCGCGGCGTCGATGCAGGCGGTCTTGAGGCCCAGCTGGGCGGCGCGGATGGCGGCGTGATAGCCGGCCGGACCGGCGCCGATGACGACTACGTCGAATTGTTCAGACATTGCAGAGTCCTTGGGAAAACGGGACTCGGGACTCGGGACTCGGGGCTCGCACGGCGGAGCGTGCGAGTCCAGGTCCGATAGGGTGTTTCGCCGAGTCCCGAGTCCCGAGTCCCGAGTCCCGGCGAGGCATTACATGCCGAGCAGCATGCGGTGCGGGTTTTCCAGCTGGTTCTTGATGTCGACCAGGAACAGCACCGCGTCCTTGCCGTCGATGATGCGGTGGTCGTAGGACAGCGCGATGTACATCATCGGCGCGGCGACGACCTGGCCGTTCTCGACGATGGCGCGTTCCTTGATCGCGTGCATGCCGAGGATGGCCGACTGCGGCGGGTTGACGATCGGGGTCGACATCAGCGAGCCGAAGGTGCCGCCGTTGGTGATGGTGAAGGTGCCGCCCTGCAGGTCTTCCAGGGCCAGCTTGCCGTCGCGGGCCTTCTTGGCGTATTCGCCGATGGCCTTCTCGACGTCGGCGAAGCCCATGCGCTCGACGTTGCGCAGGACCGGCGTGACCAGGCCCTTGTCGGTCGACACCGCGATCGAGATGTCGGCGTAGCCGTGATAGACGATGTCGTTGCCGTCGACCGAGGCGTTGACCACCGGGTGGCGTTGCAGCGCGTTGGCGGCGGCCTTGGCGAAGAAGCTCATGAAGCCGAGCTTGACGCCGTTGGCCTTCTCGAAGGACTCGCCCAGCTCCTTGCGCATCGCCATGACCTTGCCGAGGTTGACTTCGTTGAACGAGGTCAGCATCGCGATCGAGTTCTTCGACTGCATCAGGCGCTCGGCGATGCGCGCGCGCATGCGGGTCATCGGCACGCGCTCTTCCGGGCGGGCGCCCGAGGCGTTGCCGACGCCGCCGGACTTGGCGTAGTTGAGGATGTCTTCCTTGGTCACCGCGCCCTTGCGGCCGGTGCCTTCGACCTGCGCAGCGTCGATGCCTTCCTTGTTCGCGGTGAAGCGCGCGCCCGGCGGCAGCTGGTCGTTGGAGGCGGCGGGCTTCGCTTCGGCCTTGGGCGCTTCGGCCTTGGCGGTGATCGGCTGGGCGCCGGCGGCCGGCAGGGCTTCGGCCTTGGCGGCGGCCGGAGCGGCCGCTGCGGCGGCGGGCTGGGCTTCGGCGGCGGCGCCGGCTTCGACGATCGCGAGCACCTGCTGGCTGGTCACCGTCGAGCCTTCCTCGAACTTGATTTCCTTGAGCACGCCGTCGACCGGCGAGGGCACTTCGAGCACGACCTTGTCGGTTTCCAGATCGACCAGGTTCTCGTCGCGCTTGACCGCATCGCCCGGCTTCTTGTGCCACGTGGCGATCGTGGCGTCGGAGACCGACTCGGGAAGGACGGGGACTTTGATCTCGGTGCTCATGGGGCAGGCATCCTGGAGTGCTTGAAAGGGTATGAGTCGTTCTGGGATGTAGGGTCGGCAGGCCAGCGCTTATTCGGCGCTGGACTCGCCTTGCAGCGAATTGACCAGCGCGTCGGCGACCAGCTTGGTCTGCTCGGCGACGTGGTCGGCCAGGTGGCCGGCCGCCGGCGACGGCGAACGCGCGCGGCCGGCGTAGTGCAGGCTCTGCTTCGGCGCCAGGCAGGCGGTCAGGTGGTGGCGGATCTGGTACCAGGCGCCCTGGTTCTGCGGCTCTTCCTGGCACCACACCACGTCCTTGGCCGCGCTGTAGCGCTTGAGTTCGGCCGCCAGCAGTTCGCGCGGGAACGGATACAGCTGTTCGATGCGGACCAGGGCGACGTCGTCCAGGCCATCCTTCTGCGCCTGTTCGAACAGGTCGTAATAGACCTTGCCCGAACACAGCACGACGCGCTTGACCTTCTTGACGTTGGCCTGGGCGTCGGGGATCAGGTGCTGGAACTCGCCGTTGGCCAGTTCGTCCAGGGTCGAGACCGCGAGCTTGTGGCGCAGCAGCGACTTGGGCGTCATCACCACCAGCGGCTTGCGCGTGCTCATGCGCATCTGCCGGCGGATCATGTGGTAGGCCTGCGCCGGGGTGGTCGGCGCGCACACCAGCATGTTCTCGAGCGCGCACAGCTGCAGGAAGCGTTCCAGGCGCGCCGAGCTGTGCTCGGGGCCCTGGCCTTCGTAGCCGTGCGGCAGGAACAGGGCCAGGCCGCACAGGCGGCCCCACTTGGCTTCGCCCGAGGACAGGAACTGGTCGATCACCACCTGGGCGCCGTTGGCGAAGTCGCCGAACTGGGCTTCCCAGATGTCCAGGGTCATGGGATCGGCGGTCGAGTAGCCGTACTCGAACGCCATCACCGCTTCTTCGCTGAGCAGCGAATCGATGATGGTCATGTCCGACGGCGTGCGCACGAGCTCGCGCAGCGGCATGACGTAGGCGTCGGTGCTCTGCTCGTGCAGGATCGCGTGGCGGTGGAAGAAGGTGCCGCGGCCGCTGTCCTGGCCGACCAGGCGCAGCTTGTAGCCTTCGCTGAGCAGGGTGGCGTAGGCCAGGTTCTCGGCGAAGCCCCAGTCGCCGCCGAGCTCGCCGGCGGCCATCTTGCGGCGGTCCTCGTAGATCTTGGCCACGCGCGGGTGCAGCTTGACGTCGTCGGCGACCGCGTTGATCCGGGTGGCCAGCGCGTCGAGCTTGCTGCGCTCGAACTTGGTGTCGACCGGGTCGCTGAGCTTGCCCGACAGGTACTTGGACCAGTCGATGGTGAACTCGTCCGGCTTGACCTCGACCAGCTCGGTGGTGACCGCGCCCTGGTCGAGCTTGTCGCGGTAGTTGTCGACCAGCGCCTGCGCGTCCTCGGCCTTGAGCACGCCTTCGGCAATCAGGCGGTCGGCGTACAGTTCGCGCGGGGTCTTGTGCTTGCGGATCACCTGGTACATCAGCGGCTGGGTCGCCGCCGGCTCGTCGGCCTCGTTATGGCCGTGGCGGCGGTAGCAGACCAGGTCGATGACCACGTCGCGGCCGAAGCGCTGGCGGAAGTCCAGCGCCAGCTCGGCGCAGAACACCACCGCTTCCGGGTCGTCGCCGTTCACGTGCAGGATCGGCGCGCCGACCATCTTGGCGACGTCCGTGCAGTACAGCGTGGACCGTGCGTCCTGGCGCTCGCTGGTGGTGAAGCCGACCTGGTTGTTGATGACGATGTGGACCGTGCCGCCGACCGCGAAGCCGCGCGCCTGCGACATCTGGAACAGTTCCATGCCGACGCCCTGGCCGGCGAACGCGGCGTCGCCGTGCAGCAGCACCGGCAACACCTGCGCGCGGCCGTTCTCGCCGCGGCGGGTCTGGCGCGAGCGCACGCTGCCGGTGACCACAGGATTGACGATTTCCAGGTGCGAGGGGTTGAACGCCAGTGCCAGGTGGACCGGGCCGCCGGGGGTGGCGACGTCGGCGCTGAAGCCCATGTGGTACTTCACGTCGCCGGTATGGGCGTGCTCGTCGTGGTCGAACTTGCCTTCGAACTCGTCGAACAGCTTGCGCGGCGGCTTGCCGAGAGTATTGACCAGGACGTTGAGGCGGCCGCGGTGAGCCATGCCGATCACCACGTCCTGCACGCCCTGTTCGCCGGCGCGGCGGATTGTCACGTCCATCAGCGGGATCAGCGCGTCGCCGCCTTCCAGCGAGAAGCGCTTCTGGCCGACGTACTTGGTGCCGAGGTAGCGTTCCAGGCCGTCGGCCGCGGTCAGCCGCTCGAGGATGCGCTTCTTGTCCTCGGCGCTGCGGGAGAACTTGCCGCCGGCGCCTTCCAGGCGTTCGTACATCCAGCGGCGCTGTTCGGCGTCGGCGATGTGCATGAACTCCGCGCCGATCGGGCCGGTGTAGGTGGCCTTGAGCAGGGCGAGCAGGTCGCCGAGCTTCATGCGTTCCTTGCCGGCGACGCCGCCGGTGCTGAACTCGCCGGCCAGATCGCTCTCGGACAGGCGGTGGAAGCCCAGCGCCAGGTCCGGCGCTTCGGGCTTCTCGAGCAGGCCGAGCGGATCGATGTTGGCGGCGAGGTGGCCGCGCGAACGGTAGGCGGTGATCACCTTGCCGACCGAACGCTCGCGCTCGTCGCTGGCCTGGGAGCCGCCCGCGGCGGCGGCGACGACGCCCCGGGAGGCGGCGCGGCCGGCGGCGGCGATGCTTTCAATGGCGGCCGAATGCGGGATGTCCCCGGCTTCGCGGCCCTTGAATCCGTCGAAATAGGCTTTCCATTTGCCCCCGACGCTTTCGGGGTCGACCAGGTACTGCTCGTACAGGTCTTCGATGAAGGCGGCGTTGGCGCCGAGTTGCGAGGATTGCGAGAACTGCTTCAGGAGACTGTCCACGATGGCTATCGGGAAACTCTAGGTGGGCGGATTGGGGTCGCGCATGCGCCAGGGGCGCGCGGACAAGGCCCGGAATTATAGCGGTAGTGTTAAGGCCAGCGGCATAACTACTTATGTCTAAGCGGCCGATTTTGTTCGATATCCGACACCGGAGCGGATACGGACCGTTCCGGCAATGCCGCCGGGCGCGCGCCTGGCGCCGGGTTGCGGGCGTCGGGCCCCGGCACGAGGCGGTTTAGCGCGGCCTCAGATTCCGAGCGCGCGGAACTCGCTGCAGGGGCGGGCGCGCTCCCAGACCGGGTCGAACTGCGCGCGCAGCTGGCGGGCGCGGGCGCCGCCGTCGAGCCGGGTCTCGCCGTCGTAGCGGTGGCCCAGCGGCCGGTAGTACCAGCCGTCGAGGTCGTTGACCAGATAGGCCGCGGGGTATTTGAGGTCGACCGGCTCTTCGATGGCGCGGAACTCGAACACGCTCGACAGACGCTGGCTCAGCCCGATCAGGGGGGCGAGCGCGCGTTGCGGTGCGCCCGGGTCGTGCAGCAGCACCCGGACCGCGCCGCCGGAAGTGGCGAAGCGGCGGATCGCGGCGACTATCTCGGGGCGGTCGAGCAGGCCGGGGTCGAGGTCGCGGCTGTAGATGGACAGGCCGCGGCGGGCGCTGCCGATCACCCCGGCCAGGGCGGCGAGGGCGGCGGCGCGGGTCTCGACCGGGTTGGCCGCGTCGAGCAACAGCCGCATCGACTGGTGCTCGATGCCGGCCTCGACGAAGCGCTCGCCCCACGGCAAGAAACCGCGGCGGGCGTAGAAACCGATCGCCGTGGCCTGGGCGTGCAGGGACAGCTCGCGCCAGCCCAGCTGGCGAGCGCGTTCGATCAGGGCCTCGAGCAGCGCCTCGCCGACGCCGCGGCCGCGCCAGGGGGCGAGCACGGCCATGCGGCCGATGCGCCGGTCCGGGGTCAGCCGACCGGTGCCGATCGGGCGTTGCTCGGCGTCCAGGGCCAATACGTGATGGCACAGCGGGTCGTGCGCGTCGAGCTCGATCTCGGCCGAGACCTGCTGTTCCTGCACGAACACCGCCTCGCGCACCGAGCGCAGCGCCGCCAGCGCGGCGGCGTAGTCGGCGACGGCGACGACCCGGAACCCGGCGCTCATTCCTCGTTCTCGCCGTGTTCGTCGGCGCCGTCCTCGTCGTCGAGGCCGAGGCGGTAATGGCCGGCGGCGATCAGTTCGTGGACGCAGTCGCGGCCGGCGTCGGACAGCGCCGAATAGACGGCAGCGTCGATCTCGGCGGCCGCGGCGATGGCCTGGGCGTCGCCGGACGGCAAGGCGAATTCCTGGCCGCTGACGTAGAGCCGGGCGAGCGCGCCCCCGGCCTTGGCCGCCTTCGACGCCTTGGCCGGCTGTGCGTGGGCCTTGCGCCAGGCCATCCGCGACCAGGGGTGGCGCCACAGGCTGGCGCCGCGCTCCAGGTCCCATTCGATTTCGATCCGCGAGCGCGGTTCCTCCTGGCCCGAGGAGACTTCGCCGGCGGCGCGGTAGACCGTGATGAAGCGGCCGAACCAGTCGCCGAGGCGGTCGGGATCGTTCATGCGCAGGACGTTCAGGGCCTCGACCACCCGGCCCATCGCGGCGGCGTCGATCTCGTTGGGATCGGCCGGCGGACTCAGGTCGGGGTCGCGGTAGCGCAGGCTCTCGTCGGCTTCGGCGGCCAGGGTATCGATGAAATCGCCCATCAGCTCGGCGGCCGACGGCGCGCGCATGCCGACCGAGAAAGTCAGGCAGGCGTCTTCGGCGACCCCGTGATGCGGCACGCCGGGCGGCAGGTACAGCATGTCGCCGGGGCCGAGCACCCAGTCGTGGCTCGGCTCGAACTCGCGCAGCAGTTTCAGCTCGGCGTCCGGGCGGAACTCCTGCGGCGCGTCCGGGCGAGCGTCGATCTGCCAGCGCCGGTGGCCCTGGGCCTGCAGGAGGAATACGTCGTATTGGTCGACATGGGCGCCGACCGAGCCACCCGGGGCGGCGAAAGAGACCATGATGTCGTCGACGCGCCAGCGCGGCAGGAAATCGAAAGCGGGCAGCAGCGCGGCCACGTCGGCATCCCACTTGTCGACGTCCTGGACCAGAAGAGTCCAGTCCTGTCTCGGCAGACCGGGGAATTCGGACTCTGCGAACGGCCCATGCCGCAAGGAATAACGATCGCTGGCGCGATCGTGCTGGATCAGGCGCGCCAGCACGCCATCCTCGCAGGCCAATCCAGCCAGGTCTTCAGGCTGGATCGGCGACTGCAGCCCGGGGAAGGCGTTGCGGATCAGCAGCGGGCGTTTCTGCCAGTAGTCGCGCAGGAATACGGCCGGCGGCATGCCGAGCGGCGGGCGTCGAGCGGCGTCGACTTCGATGAGAGGCGATTTCATGGGCGCGAAGTCTACGCCAGGGGCGTCGCGCCCGGCGTCGTCGCGGCTGGCGGAATCAGCGCGGCGTCAACGCGTCCTTGAGTTCGCGTTCGCGGCGCTCGATGTCGCGGTCGAGCTCGCCGCCGCGTTCGTGCGAGGTATCGGGCGCGGCGCCGCCGCCCTGGGCCAAGCGCAAGCGCTGCAAATGCGCCGGTTCGCGCGGCAGGGTCAGCCCGCGCGCGGCCAGCAGTTGCTGGCAGCGCTGCTGCCATTGCGCGAGCTGCGGGAATTTGCCCCCGTCGACCGGCCACCAGTAGACGTTCTCGACCACCGTCTGGGCGCCGACGCGCTCGGGCTTGGCCGCGCTTTCGAGGCGATGGGTCGGATCGGCGCCGCGTTCGAGCAGCCAATGGACCTTGTCGAACTGGCCGCGCGAGTAGTAGCTCAGCAAAGTGTCGCCACCGTCGCCGTGGGCCGGGGCATCGATGTCGGCGCCATGTTCGACCAACAGTTGGACGTTGTCCCATTGCCCGGCGAGGGCGGCGACCCGGGTCAAGGGTTGTTGATCCCGGTCGCTGGCGTCGGCGCGGCCGCCGCGCTCGAGAAAGGCGCGCAGGATTTCCGGCGATTCGGCTTTCGCCGCCCACACCATGACCGTGCCGACCGCGGGCACCGCGCGGTTGGGGTCGGCGCCGGCGTCGAGCAGGGCGGCGACGCCGGCCGCGTTGCCGCGCAGCACCGGCCAGGCCAGCAGCGGCAGGCCGCCGGGAGACACCGCATTGGCGTCGGCATGGGCTTCGGCGACCAGCCGGCGCACTTCGGCGCCGCGGCCGGCCGCGGCCGCCTGGGCGAGTTCGAGTTCCGGACCGCTGAAATGCTGCTCGATTCGCAAATTGGGGGCCATGGCGACGACGGGCTCGGCAGGAGAGGGGGAGGCGACCGCGGGCATCGGTGCCGAGTCGCTGCAGGCGCCCAGCGCCAGCAGGAGCGAAGGCGTCCATATCCATTCAAAGCCGGCCCGGTGCGAGCAGGCCGGACCGGAGCCGTTGGGTGGAAAAGGCACGCGGGTCATGCCGGCAGTATGCCCCCGCGGCGATCAACCGGCGTGAGCCCGGCGCGTCGGCGCGGACTCAACCGAGCTGTTCGCGCAGGGCCGCTTCCTCGCTGTCGATGTGGCTGGCCATGGAGTCGTCGAACACGCCGAAGCTATGCCGGTCGACCATCTCCAGCACGCTCGGGATGGTGTCGGGTTCCAGTCCGGCCTCGATCGCGGTGGCCACGCCGGTCTCGATCGCGTCGGTCGCATCGGCGGCCAGATCGCCGCCTTGCTCGACCAGCTCGCCCAGCGATTCGATGCCGTCGCCGAGGGTCTCCACGCCGTCGCCGAACGCACCCAGGATCGCACCGGCCGGGCCGGGCAGGTGCTCGTCGATGAATTCGGTGCCGCTGTCGACCAGGTCGGTGAAGCCGCCGACGATGTCGCCGAACAGGCCGCCGCCGTCGCCGACGGTCTCGGCGACATCGCCGAGTTCGCCGATCGGCAACTGGTCGGAGGCATCGTTGATGCCGTCGATGGTGTCGTCGAGCGAGACGATGTCGGGACGCGCCTCGCCGTTCTCGTCGGTGGCCTCGAGGGTGACCCGGCGGCCGACCGCGTCGGGCAGATTGAGCACGCTTTCGGCGGTGGCGTTGGTCGGCAGCACCACGTCGTCCTGCAGCCGGTTCGCGGCCAGGCCGACCCCGTTGAGGATGGCGGCGAAGCCGGCGGCGTTGTCCTCGGACAGGCCCGAGGTCGCGGCCTGCAGTTCGGTCAGCAGGTCGCCGTCGACCGCATAGGTGGTGATGTTGCCGTCGGCCTGCTCGAAGCTGAGGCCGCGCTCGGCCAGCGCCGCCTCGACCGTGGCCGGGTTCACCCCGGCCGGGTTGGAGACGATGCCGGGGTTGCCGGTGACCAGCGCCGCGGCGGTGGCGAGGCCGCCGCCGAGCGAATGGCCGCTGAAGATCACGTTGTCGCCGCCGTGTTCGGCGACCGAACTGGCGATGTCGATGGCCTGGTTGTAATAGGCCTCGTCGTTGCCGAGCGCCTGGGCGACGTCGGCGTTGACGTCCTCCAGGTCGGCGAAGTCGGTGCCCTCGAACTGCAGCACCGGCGCGGCATCGGGGCCGAACACCGCGGGGTCGGGGATGAACAACTCGGCGTTGAAGCCGGAGCCTTCCGGATGCAATTGGTCCGAGGTCAGACCGTACTGCTGCAACTCGGCGTCGCTGGCGCGATGCCAGCCTTCCGGCACTTCGTCGTCGGCGCCGAGCGAGCGGCTCAGGGCCAGCACTTCACGGTCGTGGTAGAGGGTTTCGAGCGCTTCGGTCTGCTGCCACAGGGCGCCGTCCTGGTTCTGCTGCGCCTGGGTATAGCCCTGGGTCAGCAGTTCGCGCTGCTCCGGGTTCGAAGTCGCGGCGTTGACCCGGGCCTCGATCTGTTCGGGAGTCTGCGCCGGCGGCGGGGGCGGCGGCTCCTGCTGCAGCACCTGTTCGACGACACGGGATACGCTTTGGACGAAATCGGTGACGAAGGACATGACCGCGATCCGGGTTGTGACGGCTAAGGCGAATCTCGCCACAGGCTGCGCCGCCGCGCCATCCGGGCCGACCCTAGGCTAGGGGCGCCCCGGGGCGAATGGATCGGACCGGACCGTCCCCAGGCGACCCGATTCAGGGCGCGGTCGCGATTTCGTCATAACCGCGGCCGACGAATTGCAGCAGGCACCAACCGTGCCCGAACGGGTCGGCGATCTGCACGATCCGGCCCCAACGCGTGCTGCGGATGCGGTCTTCCTGCACCGCGCCGGCCGCGACCGCGCTGGCGAGCGCGGCTTCGACATCCTCGACGACCACGTCGCAGTGCAGCGGCGTCCAGTGGCGCGAATAAACCCGCACGTCGTGGCCCGCGGCCGGGCTGCCTTCGCCCTTGAGCAACAGGTAGATCGGCGCTTCGCCGCCGATCAGCTCGACCACCTCGTCGCCGAAACGGCGGCCGACGTGCAGGCCGAACGCGTGGGTGTAGAACGCGGTAGCCTCGTCGAGGTGCGGGACGTCGATATTGATCAGTTGTTTCATCCGGCAGGCTCCACGGGCGACGAGGTCGTCGAGTGTGCGCAGGCGGACGCTAACGTTGCGTGGCGACGCCGCGAGGCGGCGCCGGCAGCACATGGCTGCGCCATGCCGCCGCGAAGGCGGCAGGCGAGAGGACGCGCCGGCGGGCGGCGCGGCCTGGCGCAGGCTCACGGCGCCGAGGCGCGCTCCTTGGCCAGGCGCGCTTCGAGCTTGCCGGCGCCGGTGGCGGCATAGGCGCGGCAGTCGTTGGAGCCGCTCTTGCCCTGCGGCGAGGGGGCGTCCAGGCGCGCGAGCAGATCGCTGGCATTGGGGTGCGGGGTCACCAGGATGTCGCAGGGCAGCGCGGCCACGGTCTCGATGCTGCGGCGGAACGCGGCGACCACGCCCGGATGCGCGGTTTCGTCGCTATAGCGGTACACCTCGTCGCTGATCGGGGTCAGGCTGTCGGCGTAGGCGATCGCACGGCAGACGCCGGCCTCGTCGCAGGCGCGCCAGGTCCAACTGGTGCCGCCGGGAGTATGGCCCGGCGTGGCGTGCGCGGTCAGCGCGATCGGGCCCAGGCGCAGGGTCTCGCCGTCGCCGATGACCTGCACCGCGGCCACCGGCGGAAATGGCGAGACGCTGAGGTACTGCGGGTCGCCGCGGTCGGTCTTGCCGGTTTTCAGCGCTTCGACGGCCGGCGCGCGCGCGACCACGGTCGCGCCGCTGGCGCGCTGCAGATGGGCGAGGCCGCCGGCGTGGTCGTTGTGTTCGTGCGAATTGAGCAGATAGCGGATCCGCCGCGGATCCACGCCGAGTTTGCGGATATTGGCCTCGATCAGCGGTGCGGCCTTTTCGGTGGCGCCGTCGATCAGCACATGGCCCTCGTCGGAGGTGATCAGCACCGCGCTGAGCCCGCAGGTGCCGACGTACCAGCTGTTGCCGTGGATGCGACGCGGCTGGGTGGGCTGGTGCCAGTCCGGATCGGCCGCGCACGGCGCGAGGGCGGCGGTCGTCGCGGTGACGGCGGCGGCTGCGGCGAGGTTCGAACCGGCGCCAGCGACTGAATCGGTATTGCTGTTCGAACCCGGCGAGGGGGCGCTCGCGCAAGCGCCGAGCAAGGGCAGGAGAGAGGCGGCAAGCAGACCGGCGCGCAGAGTCATCGGCGAATCTCGAACGAAGCGGAAGACCGCACACTATGTTCGATCGTGTCGCTCAGTGGAACCGCTGCGCGACGCATCTTGGCCCACGGCGATACGCATCGGCCAATCCACGATAGGAGCGACGCCGGTCGCGACTGCGCAGGCTCCATGGTCGCCGCGCCGCTATCTGAAACCCCGAAGTCGCGGCTTGCGCCGCTCCTACAAGGATGCGGCGCAACGCTCGGCTTTGGCTTTGGGCTAGCGACGCGAGTCGCGACCGCGTCGCTCCATGTTCGCGGCTCGGCTGTCTGTAACCCGCGATCGCGGCTCGCGCCGCTCCTGCCCTGGAGCGGATCGCAGCGTCGCTGGGGAATCAGATCTCGCGCGCCAGCTTTTCGGCCAGGCCGGTGTAGCTGCCCGGGGTCATCGCCAGCAGGCGCTGCTTGTCTTCGGCCGGTAGCTCCAGCGAGGCGATGAACTCTCGCATCGAGGCCTCGTCGATGCCGTGGCCGCGGGTCAGCGCCTTGAGCTGCTCGTAGGGGTTCGGCAGTCCGTGGCGGCGCATCACCGTCTGCACGGCTTCGGCCAACACTTCCCAGGACGCGTCGAGGTCGGCGGCGAGGCGCTCGGGATTGGCGTTGAGCTTGCCGAGGCCGCGCAGCAGCGCGTCCAGGCCGATCAGGGCGTGGCCGAAGGCGGTGCCGAGCGCGCGCAGCACGGTCGAGTCGGTCAGGTCGCGCTGCCAGCGGCTGATCGGCAGCTTGGCGGCGAAATGCTCGAACAGGGCGTTGGCGATGCCGAAGTTGCCTTCGGCGTTCTCGAAGTCGATCGGGTTGACCTTGTGCGGCATGGTCGAGCTGCCGACTTCGCCGGCCTTGACCGACTGCTTGAAGTAACCCAGCGAGATATAGCCCCAGACGTCGCGGCACAGATCGATGCAGACCGTGTCGATGCGGCGCTGCGCGTCGCAGACTTCGGCGATGCCGTCGTGCGGTTCGATCTGGGTGGTGTAGGGCTGCCAGTCCAGGCCCAGCGAAGCGACGAAGCGCTGGGCGAAGGCCGGCCAGTCGATGTCCGGGTAGGCCGAGACGTGGGCGTTGTAGTTGCCGACCGCGCCGTTGATCTTGCCCGGCATCTGCGCCCCCGCGAGGGTCTCGCCCTGGCGCTGCAGGCGCGCGACCACGTTGGCGATTTCCTTGCCGACGGTGGTCGGCGAAGCGGTCTGGCCGTGGGTGCGCGACAACATCGGCAGCGCGGCGTAATCGTGGGCCATCGCGCGCAGTTTCTGGATCAGCTCGTCCAGTCGCGGCAGCAGCACGTGCTGGCGGGCCTCGTTGAGCATCAGCGCGTAGCTGAGGTTGTTGATGTCCTCGCTGGTGCAGGCGAAGTGCACGAACTCCAGGGCCGGGCCGAGTTCGGCATCGTCCTTGAGGCGTTCCTTGATCAGGTACTCGACCGCCTTGACGTCGTGGTTGGTGGTGCGCTCGATCTCCTTGACCCGCGCGGCGTCCTCGATCGTCAGCTCGTCGGCGAGTTTGCGCAGGCGGGCCGCGGCGGCCTCCGAGAAGGGCTCGAGTTCGACGATGCCGGGCTCGTTCGCCAAGGCCAGCAGCCATTCCACCTCGACCTTGACGCGGGCCTTGATCAGGCCGAATTCGGAGAAGATCGGCCGCAGCGCGTCGACCTTGCCGGCATAGCGGCCATCGAGCGGGGACAGGGCGAGCAGGGTGGTCTTGGGATCGGCGGACATGGCACGCGCAGGGCAGGAAACAGTCGGCCATTCTACAGCCACGCCGCGCCGGGCCGCTCCGGGCCTGGATCGGGCCTGCGGATCGGGCCGATGTCGCCCAGGCCGAATCCGGGCCGGACTCGACACGGTTTGGCGGTTCGCGCCCGCGCGCTCGACGCCGGGCGGCCCCGTCGCCATCATGGCGCCCGCCAGCCGCTACACGCGCCAGCTCTGCCGATCCGCCGGGCGTATCCTCGCAGCATCCGCGATACGCAGCGGCGCCTCGCATCCCCCTTGAATCGATGGAGCTGGCCATGGCGACTTCCGCCAAGAATCAAAGCAGGACCGCAAGCAAGACCGCGCCCCAGCGCGCCGCCAAACACTCGACGAACACGCCCGCAGCAGGCCCGGCCGCGACCGGCTTCCGCCTGGAACACGACAGCATGGGCGAGCTCAGCGTGCCCGCCGAGGCCCTGTGGGGCGCGCAGACCCAGCGCGCGGTGCAGAACTTCCCGATCTCCGGGGTGCCGATGCCGCGCGAGTTCATCCGCGCGCTGGCCCTGGTCAAGGCAGCCGCAGCCGAGGTCAACGCCGGTTTCGGCCTGCTCGCCAAGGGCCCGGCCGCGGTGATCCGCGCCGCCGCGGCCGAAGTCGCCGCGGGCCGCCACGACGCGCACTTCCCGATCGACGTCTACCAGACCGGCTCGGGCACCTCGAGCAACATGAACGCCAACGAGGTCATCGCGACCCTGGCCAGCCGCGCCGGCAAACACGCGATCCACCCGAACGATCACGTCAATCTCGGCCAGAGTTCCAACGACGTCATCCCGACCGCGATCCGGGTCTCGGCGCAGCTGGCGGTGAACGAATCGCTGTTGCCGGCGCTCAAGCACCTGCGCAAGACCATCGAGACGCGCGCCGGGGAACTGGCCAGGCTGACCAAGACCGGCCGCACCCATCTGATGGACGCGATGCCGCTGACCTTCGGCCAGGAGTTCGGCGCCTGGGCGGCGCAGCTGAACTCGGCGCAGGCGCGCATCGAGGACAGCCTGAAGCGGTTGCGCCGCCTGCCGATCGGCGGCACCGCGATCGGCACCGGGATCAATGCCGATCCGCGCTTCGGCAAGGCCATGGCCAAGGCCTTGTCGGCCGCGACCGGCAGCAGGTTCGAGTCGGCCGCGGACAAGTTCGAGGGACTGGCGGCGCAGGACGACGCGGTCGAGCTGTCGGGCCAGCTCAATGCATTGGCGGTGGCGCTGATGAAGATCGCCAACGACCTGCGCTGGATGAACTCCGGGCCGCTCGCCGGCCTGGGCGAGATCGAACTGCCGGCCCTGCAGCCGGGCAGCTCGATCATGCCGGGCAAGGTCAATCCGGTGATCCCCGAAGCCCTGGCGATGGTTTGCGCGCAGGTGATCGGCCACCACGCGGCGATCACCGTGGCCGGACAGAGCGGCAACTTCCAGCTCAACGTCATGCTGCCGCTGATCGCCCACGACCTGCTCGATTCGATCCGCCTGCTCGGCAACGCCATGCGCCTGCTCGCCGACAGCAGCATCGCCGGCCTGAAGGTGCGCGAGGCGCATGTGCGCGAAGCGCTGGACCGCAACCCGATCCTGGTCACCGCGCTCAACCCGATCATCGGCTACGAAAAAGCCGCGGCGATCGCCAAACAGGCCTACAAGGAAGGCCGGCCGGTGCTGGAGGTCGCGATGGAGGCGACCGGCCTGCCGGAAAAACAATTGCGGCGCCTGCTCGACCCGAGCGCGCTGACCCGCGGCGGCATCCATGGCGGAGGCGGGGGCGGCGGCTGAGGCCGCCCGAGCAGACCTGGAAGTGTGCCGGACTGGCCACGACACGTGCGATGCGCCGATTTCACCGCAAATTCACGGGCGTAGCCGGGACATCGCGCCCGGCCGTGAATTGTTCGAGGATATTATTTCGCGACCGGCGTGGAGTTTCGCGGTGAGGCCGGTTCGTTATCCTCGCTGCGCATACAGGCAGCAATCCAGTCGCCGGGACATACTCGGCGGCAGTCGGACAGACCGGCAGGGGCGGTCGAGCGACAACCGGCATCCGGACCATCGGCTCCGGCCGGTTCGCGTCGAACCCAAGCCCTCTCGGACTCGTTCGCCGGACGTCATCTCGCCCGCGCCACGGGACGGTGCCTCCGCGTTTTCGGTTTTCACGCTTGCGCACGACCCGTCGCGCAGCCGGTTATTGAGCGGTAACCGGTCTGCAACGCCAGGCGTATATCGAGCGGTCGATGTCCCAACGTCCGGCCGGCCGTCGCCAAGCGGCGGCCGGGCGAGCTGTTTCCCCCGACCCCCGGATTCGTTCCGGTCAGCCATAACCAGAAGTGGAGCTACGCTCATGAATTCGATCCGATTCTTTCGGTACGCCGCCGTCCTGTCCCTGTTCGTCTGTGCCGGCTGCAACCCGCAGAGCCTGCCCATCGGCGACGATGTAAAGCCCGAACTGCTGGCCAGCCACGCCGCCCCGGTGGCCGCGGCCGCCGCCCAGGCCACGGTCGCCCAGGTCCGCAAGGCACACTAAGCGGCGCGGTAGTGCCGGCCTCCGGCCGTGCCTCGGCACGGCTGGAGCGCCGTCGTCGCGCCTGCGCGGCGCGAGTGCGGGCGCGGCTTGGATCTACGGCAGCGCCGAGGCGCTGCTTAGGGCTCAGGCGTCAGCCACGCGTGAGCCGGCGTGGCTTGGTGCCGGCTTGTCGGGGGCGGATTTGATTGAAGCGAGCAAGGGGCGCAATCGTTTTCAGCTCGGCCCGGTGCGATGGCCGCGCGCTTCAACCCGGTACGTCCAGCTCCGCGCGAGTGCCTTGCCGGTGCCGGGCAATAGTTTGGCCGATGAAGCCGTCGAGACCGACGACTTCGCCGAAGTCCGCATCGCAAGGATGCGGACAGTGTTTCCGGGGAATGCCTACCGCGCGCGGTGGCGACGTTATCGCGACGCGGACGGTTACGCGTCGACGCTCAGCTGCGGCAGTTGCCGACCGACGTGGCCTTGATCGCGGCGAAGGGCTTGAACGCGGGCAGGCTCGCGCTCAGTTCCTGCTGCGCGGCATGCAGGTCGGCGAAGCGCGCGCACATTTCGTGCGCGCGTTTTTCGAACACCGCCGCATCGGCCTCGACTTTCGCGCCGATCGCATCCGGATTGCCGCTGGCCAGACCGTCCAGGACCGTGCCGACCGCCTTGCCGGCAAAGGCGGCGCCGTCCTTGCCCATGGCGACGCCTTCCTGGCTGATGCTCATGGCGTGATGGTAATAGCGCCGGGCGACGGCCTGCTGATCCGCGCTCAAGGCGACCAGCCTGCCATTGAGATTGAGTGTGCCGTCGGTGCCGATTTCCGCATAGGCGCCGTCCTGGCCGCGCAGGATCAGGCGATCCTTGGCCCAGCTCATCGGTTCGACCACCGAGACGTGCAGGCTGGCCTCGGGCGCCTGCGAGCAGGCGCCCGCCGATACGGCGATCAGTGCGGCGAGGGAAAGCGAGAGCGAACGTACGGCTTTCATGACGTAGCTTCCTGAGCGGTAAGCCGGCTGGACGGGGGCCGGATCGAACGTCCGGTCAATCGTCTTGCGGCAGGTGGATGCGGCCGGCGACCCCGTTGTGGACCACCGAGCCGCTGCCGATCGAATGCACGCGCAAGTCGCCGCGCACGCCGTTGACTTCCAGGTCGCCCGAGCCGATCCGGCTCAGTTCGACCGAGCCGCCGACGTCGCTGAGTTCGACGTCGCCCGAACCGACCGAGCCGAGCTTGGCGTCGCGAGCGATGCGCTTGGCGGTGAGGTCGCCGGAACCGAGCGAGATCACCTGCAGCGAACCGATGTCCTGGAAATCGACGTCGCCCGAACCGATGTCGGCGGCGGCCAGGCCGCGCACGTGGCTGACCTTGACATCGCCCGAGCCGACATCGGCGCTGAGCGAGGCGACGTGGTCGACGTCGATGTCGCCGGAGCCGACCTTGAGCTGGACCATCATCGTGTCCGGCACGGTCGCGTGCAGTTTCATGTAGCTGTAGCGGTTGAGGCCGAAGTTGATGTCGGTGCGGCGCTCGGCGACCACTACCAGCTTGTCGCCGATCCGCTTCTGGGTGACGGTCATGCCGGGCAGGTCGGCGGCATTGGACGCGCAGGCGCGGCCGCTGAGCGCGGCCTTGGCGCCGGACGCGCCGGAGACGCTGAGCTCGTCGGGGCCGATTTCGAAGACCACCGCCTTCACCCCGGCCAGGTCGAGCTGCAGATTGCGCGGTGCGGAGAATTCGCAGCGTTCGGCGGCCTGGACGGACAGCGGCAGCGACAGAGCGAGGGCGAGCAGGGGAATCGTGTGGCGCATCGGGCGCTCCAGGAGTTGAGGGACGGTTCGATGGATGCGGCGCGGGCGGCCGGGGTTGCAATTATTTTTCCCGTTTGCAATACGCGGTCTCGCCGAGCCCTCATCACGGTCGGACTCCGGCCCCGCCCGCGGTCGCGGATGGGGCCGGGCGGCCGTCAGCCCTCGTCGCGCCAGCGGCGCAGGCGGATCGCGGCGTAGATCATCAGCGCGCCGAGCAGTGCGCCGATCCAAAGGTCGACCGTGGCGAAGGCTTGCAGGCTGCTGGTGAAATCGATCGAGCGGGCGATGTCCTCGGGGCCGTTGATGACCGTGTTCGAGTCGACCCCGTTTATCTGCGGATTCAGGTACCAGCTGCCCGGGACGATGCTGAGCAGGCCGCGGAACGCCACCGTGTACCAGATCGCGTCGTGCGGGATCTCGATGCCGGGCAGGATGTCGAGCCAGCTGATGAACATGCAGGCCAGCAGCGGGATCACCACCGCCCAGACGAAGGGCACGCTGCGCGCCCAGGCCGAGCACAGCATCAGCCAGCCGACCGTCGGCAGCGCCCACAGCGCGTACACCGGGATCGAACTGACGATCTGCAAGACCAGGCGCAGCGGATGGGCTTCGGTGAAGACCGCGCTCGCGCCGGGCACGCCGTTGAGCAGCACCGCCACCCACGACAGCAGCCACATCACCACGCCGATCGCCAGGCCGATGCCGATCGCCAGCACCGGGGCCAGCACCAGCGCCCACAACAGCTTGGACAGCACCGCCTGGGTGTCGGAGATCGGCAGCGACTTCCAGAACAGGATGCTGCGGTCCTTGCGTTCGTCGTAGATCGAGCCCAGGGCGTAGAAGAACACCACGAACACGAACACCACGCAGGCCAGGCCCATGCCGCTGAGCAGGGCGACGTCGCCGGCTAGGCCGAACGCCGATTCGTGGCCGGAGACCTTGAGGTTGACCCCGTCCATGTGCACGTCGCCGCGGCGGATCGCGCTTTGCAGCATGACCGAACTGGCGACCACGCCGAGCAGGGAGAACACGATCGCGACCAGGCCGGTGATCACAGGGGCCCAGAAGAAGCCGCCGCGGTGTTCCCAGAACTCGCGCCGCAGCAGCATCTTGAAGGTCTGCAGCGGCGGGATCGCGGCGACCGCGCGCGGAGCGGCGGGGGCGAGGATATCGTCGGCGGCGTTCATGCGTAGGTCCCCTTCATGGTGGCGACGAACAGATCGGCCAGGCCGGGCGTGCGGACTTCGCCGAAGCCGGCCAGTTGCCCGGCCGGCACGCCGTCGAACAGCATCACGGTCTTGCCGAACGGCAGCGCGCGTTCGTCCAGCGGTTTGAGCGCGCGCGCCTGGGCGGCCGAGTCGGTGTTGACCAGCACTTCGACGAAGCGCTCGCCGAGCACTTCCATCGGGCTGTCGAGCACGACCTTGCCGTCGCGGATGAACATCACGTCGGTGAGGATGTGCTCGATTTCCTCGACCTGATGGGTGGTCACCAGGATGGTCTTGTTCTCGTCGAAGTAATCCTCGAGCAGGCGCTGGTAGAACTGCTTGCGGTAGAGGATGTCCAGGCCGAGGGTCGGTTCGTCGAGCACCAGCAGGCGCGCGTCGATCGCCATCACCAGCGCCAGGTGCAGTTGCACGATCATGCCCTTGGACATTTCGCGCACGCGCAGGTTTGGCTTGAGCTGGGTGCCGTGCAGGAACCGCTCGCACTTGGCCCGGTCGAAGCGCGGATGCACGCCGGCGACGAAATCGATCGCCTCGCGCACCCGCAGCCAGCGCGGCAGCACCGCGACGTCGGCGATGAAGCACACGTCGCGCATCAGCGCGTCGCGTTCGTGGCGCGGATCGCGGCCGAGCACCGACAGCTCGCCGTCGAACGCGATCAGGCCCAGGATGGCCTTGAGCGCTGTGGTCTTGCCGGCGCCGTTGGGGCCGATCAGTCCGACGATGCGTCCGGACGGAATGTCGAAGGCGGTGTCGTCGAGCGCGAGTTTGTTCTTGTAGACCTTGCGCAGGCCGCGCGCGGTGACGATATGACCCGGATCGATGTGGATGGCATTGGTCATGGGGCGTCTGCCTTGTCGTTGCCGGTGCGCGCACCGAGCAGTTCTTCGCTGCTGAGGCCCAGGCGCTGGATGCGCTCCAGGACCAGCGGCCATTCTTCGCGCAGGAAGCGTTCGCGCTCGTTGACGAGCAGTTTCCTTGCGGCTTCTTCGGTCACGTACATGCCCAGGCCTCGGCGTTTTTCGACCAGCGCCTCGTCCGCCAACTCCTGATAGGCGCGCGAGACGGTGATGGGGTTGAGTTGGTATTCGGCGGCGACCTGCCGCACGGACGGCAGGGCATCGCCTGGCTTGAGGACGCCGTCGAGCATCATCGCGACGACGCGCTCCTTGAGCTGGCGATAGATCGGAGCGCCGTCGCTCCATTGGATTGCGGTCATGGTTCAGCCCCGCGGCAGGAAGGAGAAATAAGGCATGACGAGGTTCCGTCGGTTACGGCGCGCGGCGGTCCCGGCCTTGCGTTTGGTTTCGGTGCTTGCCGGCTCCGCGGCAACGAGGGGGTCGACCGCATTGGCGATCGCGGTGAGGTCGGCGACTTCGCCGGCGACGCCGGCGACGAACAGGCTGACTTCGGCGGCGCTGGCGTCCCGGCCGAGCCGGTCGGCGCTGGCTTCGATGCGGCGCGCGACGGTGGCGACGTCGGTATGGCGGCTGCGGGCGCGCGCCACGAAGTCTCGGTCGAAGCTGATCCGGGCCTTGATCCCGCCGAGCTCGAGCTGGACCGGGCGGGTCGCCGGGGGGTCGCCGGCCAGCAGGACCAGTTCGGGGGCGGCCGAAGCGGCCGGCGCGGGGGAGGGAAGCGCGACCACCAGGCCCAGAACCAGGGCGCCGCCGGCGGCCATCAAGGCTGAAATGGAGTTGTGGAGCTTGCGGTTCATATCGAACGTCCTGCTCGTTAGTGGGCCGGTGTTGTATGCAACTATAACACCTAAACACATTGAGTCAATCGATCCGGACCCAACTAAAGTCATACTTGGCCCTGCCAGACCGGCCCCGCCGGCTTTCCCTCTCGATCCTCCGAGGCTGCCCGATGACTCGTTCGCCGCTCCCCCGTTCAGGCCTGGCGCGTCGCGCCGGCCCCGTTGCCTTGTTGTCGCTGTCGCTGGCCGCCGGCGCGGCCGTCGCCGCCGGCGGGGCCATGCTCGACCGCAGTTTCCGCCCGCTGGCCGGCAAGACCCCGGTCAACCTCGGCGCCCGCTACGGCGGCGACGTGGTGCTGGTGGTCAATACCGCCAGCAAGTGCGGCTACACCCCGCAATTCGAGGCGCTGGAAGGCCTGCAGGCCAAGTACAAGGGCCAGGGCTTCGCCGTGCTCGGTTTCCCCTCGGGCGACTTCAAGGCGCAGGAGTTCGAGGACGAGAAGCAGATCCAGGAGTTCTGCACCCTGACTTACGGGGTCAAGTTCCCGATGTTCGAGAAGGTGCACGTGGTCGGCGAGCAGGCCACGCCGCTCTATAAGGACTTGGCCAAGGCCGCCGGCGAAGCGCCGAAGTGGAACTTCCACAAATACCTGCTCGGCCGCGACGGCCGCCTGATCGCCAGCTACGGCAGCAAGACCACGCCCGACGACCCGGCGGTGGTCGCGGCGATCGAGCGTGCGCTCACGGCGCCGCGGCCGAAGGCCGCCAAGGCGTCTGCCAGCACTGCCGCGCCGCGACCGGCAGTGGCCCACTGATCCTCCGGACCGCGCAGCGGCCGTTCCCGGGCGTCGCAGCGCGACGCGCCGGATCGAACCGGAACCCTGCCGGAGCAGGGCGCCGCGCGCGCGGATCTGCGCGGGCGATCCGGTTTCCGGCGCTCGCGGGCCGCGGCCGGGTGGAACTTACCGGCTTGTCCGCCGTCACACTGGAACATTGCCGCCATAGCGCAGGCCCGCGACAATGACGGGCTTGCGCCGGACTGCGGCGTATCGATTAGGTAAAAAGGAGCGGGACCCGATGAAGGCTTTCGTGCGCGGCGCGGCCGTGTTGATCACCACTGCGGCGCTGTTCGGCGGCGTCGCTTCTGCCCAGGAAAAGACCGTGCTCGCCAACGACCGTGAAAAGATCAGCTACGCCATCGGCCTGGACGTGGCCAGCTCGCTCAAGCCGGTCGGTCCCGATCTCGACACCGCCGCCTTCGAACGTGCGGTCAAGAACGTGTTCGACGGCGGCAAGCCGCTGATCACCCAGGAAGAAGCCCGCACCGTCGACCAGGCCCTGCGCGCGCGCATCGCCTCGCGCGACGGCAAGCCGGTTCCGGGCGCCGCCCCGGGCGCGCCGCCGCCGCCGGTGGCCAAGGACAAGGTCGGCCTGCTGATCGGCACCTTCATGGTCGGCCCCTCGCTGCAGCAGATCAAAGGCGAAATCGAACTGCCGCTGCTGGTGCAGGCTCTGCGCACCTCGCTGGGCGGCGGCAAGCCGCTGCTCGCCGAAGCCGAGGCCCGTACCGTGCTGACCGGTTTCAGCGAGCGCCTGCAGACCAAGATGAAGGCCGAGGCCGCCGCGGCCGGCGAAGCCAACCTGAAGAAGGGCAAGGACTTCCTCGAGGCCAACAAGAAGGTCAAGGGCGTGTTCGTGACCGGCTCGGGCCTGCAGTACATGGTGCTGCGCCAGGGCTCGGGCGAACGTCCCAAGCCGACCGACAAGGTCAGCGTGAACTACAAGGGCACCTTGCTCGACGGCAGCACCTTCGACAGTTCCTACGATCGCGGCCAGCCGGCCGAATTCCCGGTCAACGGCGTGATCCAGGGCTGGCAGGAAGGCCTGGCGATGATGCCGGTCGGCAGCAAGTTCAAGTTCTGGATCCCGGCCGAACTGGCCTACGGCCCGTCGGGCGCGCCGCCGAAGATCGGCCCGAATGCGACCCTCGAGTTCGAAGTCGAGCTGCTCGATATTCTCTGATCGTCCGATCAGACTCGTTGCGTTCAGCCGCCGGCTGGCAGTTTGTCCAGCCGCCGGCCCGGTTCCCACCCTCGTTTTCAGTTATTTCCTCCTCAGGAGTGCAGTTTGATGAAGCCTTTCATGCGTAACACCGCCCTCGCGTTCGCCGTGGCCTCGATGGCGCTGTTCGCCTCGGGCTGCAACCAGGCCGGCAAGCCGGCCGACGACAAGGCCGCCGGCGCCAAGCCCGGCGACAAGGCCGATGCCAAGAGCGAGGTCAAGGCGCTCGGCGGCATGAAGACCGAGAAGGAACAGGAAAGCTATCTGATCGGCATGGACATGGGCCGCTCGCTCGAGCTGCTCAAGGACGATCTCGACCTGGCCGTGCTGCAAAAGGCCATGCAGGCCAACATCAAGGGCGACAAGCCGCTGCTGAGCGACGACGAAGCGCGCCAGATCCGCGAGCGCCTGCAGGAAAAGGTCCGCACCAAGCAGATCGAGAAGATGGTCGCGATGGCCAAGAAGAACCAGGAAGACGGCGACAAGTTCCTCGCCGCCAACGGCAAGAAGCCGGGCGTGGTGACCACCGCGTCGGGCCTGCAGTACCAGATGATCACCGAGGGCAAGGGCCCCAAGCCCAAGAACAGCGACACCGTGCGCGTGCACTACAAGGGCACCATGCTCGACGGCAAGACCTTCGACAGCTCCTACGACCGCAAGGAACCGGCGGTGTTCCCGCTCGGCGCGGTGGTCCCGGGCTGGCAGGAAGGCATCGCGCTGATGCCGGTCGGCAGCAAGTTCAAGCTGTGGATCCCGAGCAAGCTGGGCTACGGCGAGCAGGGCACCCCGGGCGGCCCGATCGGCCCGAACGCGACCCTGGTGTTCGACGTCGAACTGCTCGACATCGTCAAGCCGGGCGCGGGCGCTCCCGCCGGCGGCCCCGAGTCGGCCGCGATGGGCGGCACGCACCCGCAGCACTGAGTCTTGCGCCGCTCCGTGCCCGCGCTTGCGGGCACGGAGTCCGGCCGCGGGGCCGGGCAATACCTCCGATAGAGAACTACCCATGCGCGTCACCATCTTCGGCACCGGCTACGTCGGCCTGGTCACCGGAACCTGCCTGGCCGACGTCGGCCACGACGTGGTCTGCGTCGACATCGACCAGGCCAAGATCGAGGGCCTCGAACGCGGGGTGATCCCGATCTACGAGCCCGGCCTGGAGCCGATGGTCAAGGCCAATCACGCCGCCGGCCGTCTCCACTTCACCACCGACGCCGCCGGCGCGATCGCCCATGGCGACCTGATCTTCATCGCGGTCGGCACGCCGCCCGACGAGGACGGCAGCGCCGACCTCAAGTACGTGCTCGCGGTGGCCTCGACCATCGGCCGCCATATCGAGCGCCAGGTGGTCGTGGTCAACAAATCGACCGTGCCGGTCGGCACCGCCGACAAGGTCCAGGCGACGATCGCCCGCGAGCTGCGGGCGCGCGGCGTCGAGGTCGCCTTCGACGTGGCCTCCAACCCGGAATTCCTCAAGGAAGGCGATGCGGTCAACGACTGCATGCGTCCCGACCGCATCGTGATCGGCGCGTCCAGCCCGGTCGCGCTGGAAAAACTCAAGCGCCTGTACGCGCCGTTCAACCGCAACCACGAACGCATCGTCTACATGGACCTGCGCTCGGCCGAACTGACCAAGTACGCCGCCAACGCGATGCTGGCGACCAAGATCAGTTTCATGAACGAAATCGCCAACATCGCCGAGAAAGTCGGCGCCGACATCGAGATGGTCCGCCAGGGCATCGGTTCGGACCCGCGCATCGGCTGGCATTTCATCTACCCGGGCGCCGGCTACGGCGGCTCGTGCTTCCCGAAGGACGTGCAGGCGCTGGCGCGCACCGCCCAGCAGCACGGCTACCAGGCGCGTCTGCTCGACGCGGTGGAAGCGGTCAACGACAGCCAGAAGGGCCACCTGTTCGAACTGATCCAACGCCATTACGGCGGCGACATCGCCGGCAAGACCTTCGCCGTCTGGGGTTTGGCGTTCAAGCCGAACACCGACGACATGCGCGAGGCTTCCAGCCGCACCCTGCTGAACCAGCTGTGGCAGGCTGGCGCGCGCGTGCGCGCCTACGACCCGGAAGCCAACGAGGAAGCCGAGCGTATCTTCGGCGAGCGCGACGATTTGGTGCTGTGCGACTCGGCGCGCGCCGCGCTGGCCGACGCCGATGCCCTGGTCGTGGTGACCGAGTGGAAGCAGTTCCGCAGCCCGGATTTCGTGCGCGTGCGCCAGGCCCTGGCCGATGGCGTGATCTTCGACGGGCGCAACCTGTACCATCCCGACGAGGTCGAGTCGGCCGACCTGGCCTATTACGGCATCGGGCGCGGGCGCTCGATCCTCATCGACGGCGATTGAGCCGCCGACCCGCCTGGATTACCGCCTGTGACTTCCGAACTCGAGCAACGCCTGATCGACCTGGAAACGCGCGTCGCGTTCCAGGAGCATGCGCTCAATGAACTCAGCGACGCACTCGCCGCGGCACGCAGCGAGGAAGCGCGCAATTCGCTGCTCATGTACCGCGCGCTCGACGAGATCAAGCAACTGCGCAGTGCCATGGCGGCCACGCCGCTCACCGGCGGCGACGCCGCCGGCGAACCACCCCCGCCGCATTACTGATACCGGATCATGAGCGACACTCTTCGCGACCAACTGTTGGGCCTGGGCTTCAAGCCGGCTCCGAAACCCGAACGTCCGGAACGCACCGAGCGCGGCGGCGACGCCAAGCGCGGCGGCAAGCCCGGCGAGCGCTCCGGGGCCGCGCGTCACGACGCGCGCAAGCCCG